>SPJM01000170.1 GCA_006844585.1 Methylococcaceae bacterium
TCAGTCCGCCGCCGATGATAATGACATCACTGTTCATGTTTGTTCCTCCACATCCATTGCCGCCAGTTGTTTTAACGTCAACGGCGCGATAGGCGGTCTGCCGCGGAATAATCCCGTTTCTGGTATGCCTTTACCGCTGCAATCGGCGACAATATGCGCGACGGCGTTGCTGCATTGTCGGCCTTGGCAAGGCCCCATGCCGCAGCGGGTAAAATATTTAAGTTGATTGCTGTTGTCGTGGCCGTTATTGACTTGAGCGCGTATTTCACCGGCGCTGATTTCCTCGCATCGGCAAACGACTGTGTCATCTTGCGGTACCGTCAATAGACTTTTAGGTAATTGAAAATAGGCTTCCAGAAAGGGACGGATATGCCGGTCGGCTAACATCCATTGACGGTCTTTTTCCGACAGTTGATCGCGTTTTTCAACGGAAATCAGCTTTAATGAGTGCAACACGTCTAAAGCCGCCAAGCGACCGGCATGCTCAGCCGAACGAGCGCCGTTAATGCCTGCTCCGTCTCCGGCAATCCAAAGTTTTTCGATGCTGGTTTTTCCCCAATCGTCATGTTGCGGTCGCCAACATTGTTGATTTCCGTCCCAATCATGCCTGCAACCGGCGGCTTCAGTTAAAGCGATTTGCGGAATGACGCCGAAATGGGTCAATAATAATTCGCTTTCCAAGGTTTTGGTTTTACCGCGATGTTTGAATTGTACGGTTT
>SPJM01000171.1 GCA_006844585.1 Methylococcaceae bacterium
TTAATTCCGCGCCTGGAACGTTGGGAAAGAGCGTTGAATGCATTGCACAACCTGGTTCCAGACACTGGGAAAGTTGACCAGGTGGTGGAGAAGAGCGATTTACGGATGATCTGGACATTAGAAGTTGTCGCTAATCAAGCTTATTTAGCGCCCAGAGAGCAAAAAATCGGTAAGAATGGGCGCTGGACCAAAGGCAAACCGGTTGCATTAAAAAGGTTGCACGAAGAAAAAGCGGAATTTGAGTATTTGAGCGAACAAGACCGGAAAATATGTCAATGCATCGGCGTCAATCATGAATATCGCGGTTACTGGGGTAAGGAAACTTATGCTTTAAGTGATCGTGCAATTATAGAAGCGATAGGTCACCCTCATATTTACTGGTTGGATGCTCAGCGTTATGATGCGCCGATTTCAGTCATTCGTGGAGAAATTCAATTGCTTGTCAGCGAGCAAAAAAATCAAATTCATATTGCCTTGTCGCATACGCCGGATTTTCAGTACGCCAGCTTTGTTGAGAGAACAGCGGACGACCAGGTGATCGTTTACCCGGTGAACGAGCAGCATCATCAAATAGCCGAAGTGTTGGGTGAAACCGGGTTGACTGCGCCCAAGGCGGCGAAACAACAAGTGATTGATTCCCTATCATCGATTGCTTCCATGTTGACTGTGCAATCGGACATTGGCGGTCTGGCGACTAGCGCTGAATCCGTGGAGT
>SPJM01000172.1 GCA_006844585.1 Methylococcaceae bacterium
GGGCCTGTCAGAAGCGGATCCGGTCATCACGATTTTGATCGCGCCTTTCTCTGGGTCGGCGTCGTGCCACTCGGGGCGCAAGGCGACAATCTCATTGTAGAGCTGGGCGCAGATGTCCCGGCTCATGCCGACGATCATCGCCTTGCCATCCATGGTGGCGGTTCGCGCTTCAAAATGGTCGATTAGATCGGCAGCCACCTGTTGCAAACGGGGTGTCGCACCCACTAGCTTTTCTAGTCGGCTCCATTCACCCTTGGTTTTTTCCCGCTGCCCGACATCTTCTTCATCCTCGACCACCTCATCGACTTGATCGGATAACGCCTCGATTTCCTCGTTGTTCAGTTCCAGCTTGGCCAGGCGGGACTCATAGTAAATAGGTACGGTCGCGCCATCGTCCACGGCATCCTGAATGTCGTAGATGGAGACATAGCCGCCGAAGACTGCACGGGTGTCTTTATCCTCTTGTGATATGGGGGTGCCGGTAAAGCCGATAAAAGAGGCAAACGGCAGCGCATCGCGCATGTGCTTGGCATAGCCAAACTTGTATTGGCCTTCAGCCGTCAGCACCGCCTTCATGCCATACTGGCTTCGGTGGGCCTCATCGGAGATCACCACGATATTGTGGCGGTCATTGAGTATCGGGTGGTTGCTCTCCTCATCAAGCAGAGCAAACTTTTGCACCGTGGTAAAAATAATGCCGCCAGACTCTCGCTCAG
>SPJM01000173.1 GCA_006844585.1 Methylococcaceae bacterium
CCGGAACGATTGATTGAAATTTTAACCTTATTAAGTTCTCAACAGTCGACAAATAGCGATTTTGATTACTTATCCAGTCACCCTGCTATGGAAAAGCGTATTCGAGAAATTGAAAAACCATGATAGCAGAGTATCTACAACGGACAATTCGGTCTCGCAATGAAAAATCAAACTAATTTTGGAACGATTCTTGGCTTGTTGTGGGCGTCATTGGTCTATGCAGATGACGCTGTTTTTACACCGGCCAATGGTGAAGTCTACATTCCCGCAGTCAGTATTCAACAGCAACGAATTTTTACCGATGTGATTTTATTGCTGGAGAATGACGGGCGATTACGGATTAAGGATTATCAAACGACTAATTCATCTCGTCATCCGGCGGAAAATATGCCATTGCTGGCGGCAGGCTCACATCTAGGTATGATCGTTGGTTTTAATGCGGAACATCCTGAAGCCACCCGGCAGGCTATTGATAAGCATTGGCGCGAAGCCCTTGAGCATGGAATGCGGGTAGGCCGGATTCAGATTGATTGGGCGGAAATGGAGCCGCAAGCGGGTATTTATGATACCGACGCTTTGGAAGAGTCGTTAAAAGCCATGAAAGCGGATGGCTTGCAGCCTTTTGTATTAATATCGACCATCGACAGTGAAGAATTCACCCTGCCTGCTGATTTGAATACGGATGATGCATTGAAATTGGATAGTCCGGTGAT
>SPJM01000174.1 GCA_006844585.1 Methylococcaceae bacterium
ATACATCAGGCACTATTGATGCTGAAGCACTATTATCAGTGACGCCACCTCCACAAATGCCAGCAACGCTTGAAGCAGGCACGATCTATGGTTACTGCGTAGGTGAGCCATGGAACCAACAAGCGGTATTTAAAGGTATCGGTGTTCCAGTCATTACTGACTACGAAATCTGGAAAGATAACCCAGAAAAAGTATTTGGTATTACTGCTGAGTTTGCAGAGAAATATCCAAACACCACAGCGCGTTTAACACGTGCAATGATTCGTGCAGCTATGTGGTTGGATGCTAACGATAACGGCAACCGCCCAGAGGCTGTGAAAATCTTATCGCAACCAAACTATGTTGGTGCGGACTACGACGTAATCGCTAACTCAATGACAGGTTTCTTCGAGTACGAGAAAGGCGATAAGCGTGACGTGCCAGACTTCAACGTATTCTTCCGTTACAACGCTACATACCCGTTCTACTCAGATGCGATTTGGTACTTAACGCAAATGCGTCGTTGGGGTCAAATTTCTGAAGACAAGCCTGATAGCTGGTATATCGACATGGCGAAGAGCGTTTACCGTCCAGACATCTATGCAACCGCGGCTAAGTCATTAATTAAGCAAGGTCTGGCTGATGCTAAAGACTTCCCTGACTTCGATACAGAAGACGGTTTCAAACCGCCACAAAGTGAGTTTATTGACGGTATTGCATTTGATGGTACTA
>SPJM01000175.1 GCA_006844585.1 Methylococcaceae bacterium
AATTATTATTGCCTTTGTTGGTGGGCGGCGGCGGTTCGTTTGTGACAACGCGCTTGACCGAGCATTGTTTCACAAATATTGCGGTGATTGAGCAAATGACCGGGGTTAAGATTGATATTGCGCCTTTAAGCAACGGGCGGCATTTTCAGTTGATGGTTCCGATGTGGAAGTTTGAATAATTTTGAAGGGTGAGCGTTTGGGTTCCGAAACTAAATGAATAATATCAGTTGGTAATAAGCTCTGAACCAAGTATGTTTTAGTTGTTATGAAAATACAAACTTATCCAGATCGCGGCCAGTCATTGCCGAAAAGCTTAAAGAGCAAGGGTTTTCGATCAGTGTCACTGTTGTTGACCAACTTTTAGAAAAACATCATTTTCGTCCGCGCCAAGCTTTTAAAGCCGAAGCAGGGAAGTCTAATATTCCCTATCGTGATGAACAGTTTGAGAAGTGGAGTTTGTTGCCGTTCCCTTTATCTCTATAGTTTCTGGTTTTATTAAATCCTGAGTCTTAATCGTGTGGCCGCCGGTGTTTTTTTATCGGCGGCGGCGCTTACCTACGCGACAAAGATAATGACGCCGATATATGGCGAATCAATGCCTCAAAGATTTTCTAATTTGGGTTAGAAACAACCAACCAACCAACCAACCAACCAACCAACCAATGCCTAGACAAGTGTTAAAGGATGAACTCTGGGAAAACTGAAGCTG
>SPJM01000176.1 GCA_006844585.1 Methylococcaceae bacterium
GTATATCGCCTAACCGAGCCGGGTATTATATATCCCCCCCTCCGGAAAGTAAATATCAAAGAGTTATTTATTATTAAAAAAATTTGTGTTGTATAAACTCATTATGAATAATCGCTTTGCAATGATCTTATCATTAAAATAGCTTTAGTCTTCTTAGGACTGAGGATGAAATAAAACTCGAAACTAGCGTAGGATTTTTGTTCAGGTTCAAGGCGCGGAAATTGGCGCATAGCACGCTATGCAACTCTTTCCACAACGCAGAAACTGGACAAAAAGACAAGTTAGTTTCGGGGGTTATCAAATTCTCAGTCCTTACTTACTTTCCAAATCGAATGCTTTATGCAAGGATCTGACAGCCAATTCCAAATATTTTTCATCCACCACAACGGAAATTTTAATTTCCGATGTAGAAATCATTCTAATATTTATTCCTTCTTCTGCCAATGTTTTAAACATCGTACTGGCAATTCCGGCATGTGAACGCATGCCAACGCCGACAATTGATACTTTGACTATAGCATCATCCCCGGTCACTTGCTTGGCGTCCATTTCACCACAGACTTGATCCAATAATACTTTAGCCCGTTGATAATCATTACGATGTACAGTGAAAGTGAAATCAGTCGTATCGTCATCAGCAATATTCTGGATGATCATATCCACTTCTATGTTTTGATCAGCAATCGGGCCTAATATCTTTGAAGCCACGCCGGGTAAATCCGGTACGCCCGTAATAGTTAGTTTAGCCTCATCTCTGTTAAAGGCAATGCCTGATATTAAAGCTTTTTCCACTGCTGAATCCTCGTAGGTAATAAGTGTACCCTGACCTTCTGAAAATGATGATAATACTCTTAATGCGACATTATATTTGCCGGCAAATTCCACAGAGCGTATTTGTAGGACTTTTGAACCCAAGCTGGCCATTTCCAGCATTTCTTCAAAAGTGATTTTTTCCAATCTGCGGGCGCGTGGTTCAACTCTGGGATCGGTTGTATAGACGCCGTCTACATCGGTATAGATATGGCATTCATCGGCATTTAACGCCGCCGCCAATGCTACCGCTGTGGTATCGGAGCCGCCGCGCCCCAAGGTGGTGATATTGCCATGCTCATCAACGCCCTGGAAACCCGCAACCACAACCACCTTACCGGCATCCAGATCATCACGCAGACGATGGTCGTCAATTTCTTGAATTCGCGCTTTAGTGTGGCTACTGTCGGTTAAAATGCGGACTTGTCCGCCCGTATAGGAACAGGCGTCATGCCCCATTTCGTGTAAGGCCATGCATAATAATGACATGCTGACCTGCTCGCCGGTAGACAGCAACACATCCATTTCTCTATCAGTGGGTTGCGCCTGCATTTCTTTCGCCATAGCGGTCAATCGGTTGGTCTCGCCGCTCATCGCTGAAACTACAACGACAATGTCATCGCCGTTTTTGCGAGCCAGGCTGATTTTCTCGGCTACCGATTTGATTCGCTCAACAGTTCCGACCGATGTGCCGCCAAATTTATAAACAAATAAAGCCATTGTGTGTTTATTGATTCCTCTGCAATTAACTATTTATATGTTGCTCAACCCAATTCGGCACGTCTTTTAATGCAGCCTCCAAGAACTCAGGTTGATTGCCGCCCGCTTGCGCCATATCCGGCCTGCCGCCGCCTTTGCCGCCGACTTTAGTGGCCACGCAATTGACCAGGTCGCCCGCCTTCAAACGCTTGCTAATATCTTTAGTCACCCCGGCAATCAAGCTGACTTTTTCGCCATTGACGACGGATAACACGACCGCAGCGGTGCCCAGTTTGTTTTTCAATTGATCGACCATATCGCGCATGGCCTTGACATCAACGTCTTCCAATTTAACCGCCAATACTTTAATGCCCTCTACATCGACCGCCTGCGCCGTCAATTCACCGCCTGCGCTGGAGGCCAGTTTCGCTTTCAGCTTTTCCAGTTCCTTTTCCAGAGTACGGTTTTTTTCCAACACTTGCTGTAATTTTTGTGCGGATTTTTCCGGTGAGCTTTTTAACTGCCCCGCGATGTCATTTAACACCACTTCCCGCTCAGCCAACCAATCCAGCGCTGCTTGTCCGGTCACCGCTTCTAAGCGCCTTACGCCTGCAGCCACGCCGGTTTCGCCGACAATTTTAAATAAACCAATATCACCGGCGCGTTCAACATGGGTGCCGCCGCATAATTCTGTTGAAAATTCGCCGATTTTCAATACTCGCACCTGGTCGCCGTATTTCTCGCCGAACAAGGCCATCGCACCGGCTTTAACAGCATCATCCTTTGCCATGACCTCAGCTGAAACAGCGGTATTCAAACGAATTTGCTGATTAACCAGCTGCTCAACCTGAGCGATTTCCACCGCCGAAACCGGCTCAAAATGGGCAAAATCAAAACGTAAACGCTCCGCATTCACTAAGGAGCCTTTTTGGTTGACGTGGTCTCCCAAGGTATTTCTCAACGCCGCATGTAATAAATGCGTTGCCGAGTGATTCAATTCAGTCGCCTTGCGTTTTTCCTTATCAATTTCCACAGCACAGGCGTCATTAATCTTCAACGCGCCGTTTTCCACCACGCCTTTATGCAAAAATAAGTCTGCGCCTTGTTTTTGGGTATCTTGCACTTTAAAGTACATAGTCGGAGAGCTTAATATCCCGGAATCTCCGGCTTGACCACCCGATTCGGCATAAAAAGGGGTTTCATCCAAAATCACCACGCCTTCTTCGCCTTGCTGCAACTCTTCAACAGCTTGGCCTTGCTTGAACAAACCGATAATCTTAGCAGCGCCGTCCAAATATTCGTAGCCGGTAAACGCCGTTTGACTATCGTGCTTAATATCCTGATCATAATCAGCAGTAAATCGACCGCCGGTGCGCGCCCTATCGCGCTGCGCCGCCATTTCAATTTCAAATCCGCTATGATCGACAGTTAAGTCGTGTTCACGGGCAAAATCCGCTGTTAAATCAACCGGAAAGCCGTAAGTATCGTAAAGCAAAAATACCACATCGCCGGGGATCACATTGGCTTCCAGTTTGGCGACGCAGGACTCCAGCACTTTCATGCCCTGGCCTAAAGTTTCGGCAAAGCGCTCTTCCTCTTTTTGCAGCACCCGCTCAACTTGCGATTGCGCTTGAGTCAGTTCCGGATAGGCTTGCCCCATTTCGGCAACCAAAGGGGCGACCAGTTTAAAGAAAAAGGTATCATGAATGCCCAAACGATAGCCATGACGAATCGCGCGACGGACAATCCGTCTTAATACATAGCCGCGCCCTTCGTTGGAAGGCAATACGCCATCGGTAATCAAAAAGGCGCAAGAACGAATATGATCAGCAATCACGCGCAGCGAACTATTCTCCAGATCGTCTATATTCGCTAATGCGGCGGCGGCTTTTAGAATATTTTGGAATAAATCGATTTCATAATTGCTGTGTACATTCTGCAACACAGCGGCAATACGCTCCAGCCCCATACCGGTATCGACAGACGGCGCAGGCAACGGGTGTAAATTCCCGGCTTTATCACGGTCATACTGCATGAATACCAGGTTCCAGATTTCAATATAGCGGTCGCCTTCTTCTTCCGGGGTTCCCGGCGGGCCGCCCGCCACGTCTTCGCCATGATCAAAGAAAATTTCGGTACACGGGCCGCAAGGTCCGACATCGCCCATTGACCAGAAATTATCTTTCGCGCCTATTCGCGAAAAGCGGGCCGGATCGACTTTTACTTCATCCAACCAGATCGCTTCGGCTTCTGAATCTTCATTGAAAACCGTCACCCATAATTTTTCCGCGGGAATTTCCAATTCCTTGGTCAGAAAATCCCAGGCAAAATTAATAGCATCGCGCTTAAAATAATCGCCGAAACTGAAATTGCCCAGCATTTCAAAAAAAGTATGATGTCTTGCCGTGTAGCCGACGTTCTCCAAATCATTATGCTTACCGCCCGCCCTAACGCAACGCTGGCTAGTCGCCGCTCGGCTAAAATCGCGTTTTTCCCGGCCTAAGAACACATCCTTGAACTGCACCATGCCGGCATTGGTAAATAATAATGTTGGATCATTACCCGGCACTAAAGAACTTGAGGGTTGAACGGAATGCTGTCTGTCCTTAAAAAATTGCAGAAATGCTTGGCGCAATTCCGCACTACTCATACTTTTCATCATTTTATTTATATTGAATATGCAGACGTGAAAACAATAATTGTATTAAATGGCCGCTAAACCCGCGATGCAATAAAAAGCGATTGCGTTTAGCCCATTCCTTGGCGGTCATCTGCGGCTCCGAATCAAATTTGCGGTGGTAAACCGCTTCCAGATGATCCAGCCAACTCCCAGCCAATTCTTCAATCAATTCATCTAAATTGAGTTCAAGCGCCCCTTTTTGATTTAATTCATGCTGAATGCGCAGCGGCCCATAACCTTTTAATATCCTTTGCCGCGCGTAACTTTCCGCGAACCGACGGTCGCTTTGCAAGCCCTGCTCAGCAAGCCCTTCAATCACCTCATTAACTTCCGCTTCCGGGAAGCCTTTTTGTCGGCATTTAAGCAACAATTCCTGACGGCTGTGTTCACGCCGCGCCAGCAATCGTATACAAGTCGCTTCGATAGCCTCTGCACTATCGCCAATCACACATTAACCCGGCTTTGTCTTTTTTGCGCCGTCATCACTATCATCGACAAGCTTGTGAATTAAGCCTTGCTATCTTCTTTTTTATTTGCAGCTTTACGCTTGTCATCGGTCACCGCTTCATCATCGCCGAAAACTTCAGCGCGAATCGCCAGTTCAATGGCTTTAGCATCTTCCGGGTTATCCTTTAAAAATTGTTTGGCATTATCTTTTCCTTGTCCGATTTTTTTATCTTGATAACTGTACCAGGAGCCGGATTTCTGGATTAAGCTATATTTAACGCCTAAATCCACTAATTCGCCCAGAAAAGAAATACCTTCGCCATACAGAATTTCAAATTCGGCCTGTTTGAACGGCGGCGCGACTTTATTTTTAACCACTTTCACCCGGGTATCATTACCAATAACCTCTTCACCCTTCTTAATCGCGCCGATCCGACGTATATCCAATCGCACCGAAGAATAGAATTTTAGGGCGTTACCGCCGGTGGTGGTTTCCGGATTGCCAAACATAACGCCGATTTTCATCCGTAATTGGTTGATGAAAATAACCAGGGTATTGGCTCTTTTAATATTGGCGGTTAACTTACGCAAAGCCTGAGACATCAAACGCGCCTGCAAGCCCATATGCGAATCGCCCATATCGCCTTCAATTTCCGCTTTAGGCGTTAATGCGGCGACTGAATCCACCACCACAATATCAATCGCGCCGGAGCGCACCAGCATATCAGTAATTTCCAAAGCTTGTTCGCCGGTATCCGGTTGCGATACCAACAGCTCATCGACATTGACGCCGATTTTCCGCGCATAAACGGGATCCAACGCATGTTCAGCATCAACAAAAGCGGCGGTGCCCCCCATTTTTTGCATTTGCGCAATGGTTTCCAATGTCAACGTAGTTTTACCTGAGGATTCCGGCCCGTAAATTTCAACAATTCGGCCTTTCGGCAATCCCCCACAGCCTAAAGCGATATCCAGCGCCAATGAACCCGTGGAAACCACTTCAATTTCACTATTGGCAACCACATCACCCATGCGCATCACCGATCCTTTGCCAAACTGCTTGTCAATTTGCATTAAGGCCGCGCTTAAAGCCTTTTTCTTGTTTTCGTCCATAACCTGCCCGGTGGAATGAATAAACAGGGCATTATCCCATAGCCCCTGAAAATGAAAAAGCGCTATCTTGCGGAACGGACAAGAAATAATCCGGACATTTGATTTGAAGCAAAAACCGAAATCATTTTCATTTATATAATCAGCAAAATCACAAATTGAAATTTATTCTCAAAAAAACAACAAATCAACTCACGGATAGCATTTATTTTCTTTTGTTATTGCGAATCATTCTCATTTGCTTTACTATATCAATTAACTTTTTCAATCAGGAAACTTTCCTTATGCTTAAATCAACATACTCCAGATCTGCAATAGGTCTATCTCTGTTAACTGTCGGCGCTTCCGCGCAAGCAATTACCGTCGAAGAGCTGGCCGCCCAATTTGAAGCTTATAAGCAACAACAAGAGGCGCGCTTCCAACAACTTCATCATGAGAACAAAACGCTCAAAACTGAAAACAAAACGTTAAAACAAACGATAGAGAACACTCAGCAACAAGTTGAAAATAACACGGTTGCCGTTGAAAGCGTCGCCGAAAATATGGAATCCGGCTCTTCTTCCTCCAGTGACGGCTGGTTTGAGAATACCAGCATCGGCGGATACGGCGAATTGCATTATCAAAACCGCAGCTCGGAAGGCGGCAGCCATAAAGAAGAAGTCGATTTCCACCGTTTTGTCTTGTTCGTCGATCATGAATTCACCGATGATTTGCGCTTTTTCTCAGAACTGGAATTGGAACACTCCATCGCAGGCGAAGGCAAAAGCGGCGAGATCGAACTGGAACAAGCCTATATAGAATATGACATTACCGATCAGGCCAGCGCTAAAGCCGGTTTGTTTTTGGTGCCCGTTGGCATCCTGAATGAAACGCATGAACCGGATACTTTCTATGGCGTAGAGCGTAATGAAGTAGAAAAATTTATTATTCCAACCACTTGGTGGGAAGCCGGTTTAGCCGCCAATTATCGCTTTGACAACGGTTTAAGCGTAGACGCCGCCTTAATGACCGGGTTGGATGTGGGCAACGATTTTTATATCCGTGGCGGACGCGGAAAAATTGCCAAACAAAAAGCCAATGATCCGATTATCGCATTCAGAGCCAAATATACCGGTATTCCCGGTTTAGAATTAGCCGGCGCCATACTGCACCAAACCGATATGGGACAAAGCGACAACAGCAAACACGGCAGTGTCGATATCGGCTCTGGCACCTTGTATGAAACTCATGCCATTTACAGTCACGCCATCGGCCCCGGCACCTTCACCGGTAAAGCGTTATACAGTCGCTGGGAATTTGATATTGACAACGATGACCTGGCCGCTGAAACCCAGTACGGCTGGTATGTCGAACCCAGCTACCGGGTTCCGACAGCGATGGGCGATGTCGGCGTTTACGGTCGTTACCAACAATTGGATTATTTTAAAAGCAGTGATAAGGAATACGATATTTGGGAAGCGGGCGCCAACTGGTGGATACATGAACACGTAGTTTTAAAAGCCAACTATATTTATAAAGAAGACAACTTGAACAGCAATAAAGATGAACGCGGCTTTGATCTGGGTATTGGCTATCAATTCTAAGGCTAATTATCACGTTTCTTCACAGGACGAGGGTTCTCCCCTCGTCTATATTGAGAACATTTTTAACAACAAGGCAGCGTGGTCATCAAGATTTTTTACAGATGGGCATGCTGCGTTTTGCCCATCCTACAAAATCAATCGCAATAATTGCGATTTTTCTGAATTACCATTGAAACTCGTACAATGACCATCTATATCTATACTTAATAGACAAATACCCGGCACAACAATGCTAAAAAAAACACTCATTGCGATTCTATTTTATGCGCCGTTTATCAACGCAGAAATCTATCAAAGTAACGAAGATTTCATTAATGAAGTTTTTGCGCAACAAGCGCCTAAACCCGGCGTTATATGGCTAAAAAAAGAACGCAAAAAAACTGTTGCCGACATTTTGCAACATCGCCCCGGCTTTTTACGCACCCGATATTGGGCGGATGCTCAACAAAGCGTCTGGATTTTGGAGGAAACCGGTAAAACCAAACCGATCACTGTCGGCGTGGTCATTGAAAATCAACAAATCAAATTTGTGCGGGTGTTGGCCTTTCGGGAAAGCCGAGGCTGGGAAGTTAAACACAGTTTTTTTACCGATCAATTCAAACAACTCTCACTGACCGACGACGGTATGTTAAGCACTCCCATAGACGGTATTTCAGGCGCCACCTTATCGGTAAACGCCTTAAAAAAAATCGCCCGCATTGCTCTCTATTTGAATCAACAACGCATCAATGGACAATAAGCGGCATCAATTTTGGCGTTATCTTTATAAATTACATCGTTATATAGGTTTACTCTGCGGCATTGTATTGCTGATGCTGGCGGCCACCGGCATTCTGCTGAATCATACTGAAGATTTTAAACTCGACAGATTGATGGTGAAATCTGATCGGCTTTTGGATTGGTACGGCATTCGCCCGCTGGAACCGGTCGCATTTCAATTACAATCCGACTGGTTAAGCCAATTGGACAACAATATTTACTTCAATACCCAGGCCGTTTTCAACAGCAGCCAAAAATTAGTCGGCGCTGTACGTCACCCTGACTATCTCGTTGCCGCTTTAGAACGATCAATACTATTGCTCACCGAAGAAGCCGAGTTAATCGAACAAATTCCTATGGAAACCATTGTTCAATTAACCATCACCCCACAAAATCATATTGTTTTTAAAACACGGGACGGAATTTTTTTTACCGAAGACGGCTTTCTCAGCCAAACCCCGCAACAACAGACAATCGCCGACTGGCCTCATCCCGCATCAATGCCGGATGAGCTTAGCAAACAATTGAAGCAACAATCCAGACATAACATACTGCCGTGGGAGCGAGTTTTTCTGGATTTACATAGCGGTCGATTATTCGGCAATTTCGGCGTTTTTATTGTAGACGCCACCGGCGTTTTGTTAATCTTTTTAGTGCTCAGCGGAACGGCCATTTGGGTAAAACATAAAATCCGCACTCTCCTTCATCATTACCGCATCAACAAGCAACCATAATAGCGCGCAGATCACTCAAGCGCCCCACTGCAGTTCAACTATTAACCCTTTATTACAATAATATGTGACATTTTTAAAAAAAATGTCACATTGTCATTCCTCTGTAATATTTCAGTAATATTGTATGCGAACAACAAATTACCAATAAAACAACAGAGAGATAATGATGAAAACCCTGAAATCAGCTAGATTACTAGCTATCAGCGCCGGTTTGTTACTTACTAACAATGCCCAAGCGACCGATAAAGATTTATTGGATGCCTTGTATCAAAACGGCGTATTAACCAAAGTGCAATATGAGAACTTGGTTAAGAAAGTTGAAAGCAAAGAAAAAGAAGTTGCTCAAGCGGCTTTAAGCCCTGAAAAAGCACAAGCTTTAGATTGGGCGACCCGCGTTAAAATCGGCGGCGATATGCGTTTCAGACATGAAAACATCGACACTGAATCAGACCGAGGCGTAAAAGAATCTCGCCAACGCATCCGCGCCCGTTTAACGATTGACGCCCAAATCAACGATGAAACCAAAGCCGGTTTCCGTTTAGTGACCGCAGGCGGCACCACCTCCTCCAACCAAACATTAGAAGGCGGTTTCGGCGGTAAAGACATCTTTTTCGACCGCGCCTTCTTAAGTTGGAGTCCTAAATTCGCCAGCGGCTTAACCGCCACTTTCGGTAAATTCAAACAACCTTGGTATAACGTTTCATCAGCCGGTTTAGTCTGGGATTCCGATGTTAATCCTGAAGGTGTGGCGATGAAATATAAACGCTCTGTCGGCCCGGTTAAAATGGCGGCCACCGGCGGTTATTTTATTCTGGAAGACGGCGATACCGTTAACGGCAAAGACAACAATGATGGCTTCAGCGATGACTTGAACATGTTCCATGCAGGTTTAAGCGCCTCCATGAAACTGAACGACATGATCAAAGGCTCATTAGGTTCAAATGCTTACATCTACAATAATGAAAGCGCATTAAGCTCAGCCTCCAATTCAGCATTGAAAGACGGCGACACGCCGCTGGAAATCTACGAAGTTGCCGGTAAGGTGGATATCGACACAGGTTTCTTGCCGGTCTACGTCTATGCCCAATATGCAGTTAACGCGGCAGCGGCAGACGAAGATCAAGATACCGCCTGGTTAGCAGGTTTCGGAACCAAATACGGTCCGTTTAAAATGGATTACAACTACCGCGACACTCAAGAAGATGCGGTTGCTGATTCTTATAATGACTCCGACTTCTCAGCAGGATCGGATTCAGCGCGCGGTCACAAAGTCAAACTGGCTTATAAAATCAACAAAAACTTCTCATTGGCGGGCGCATACTTTGCCGCCGAGCAATACAACAATGAAGATGTCGACACTTTCCAACTGGACTTGAAAGCTAAGTTCTAATTTATGCTGTCTCCCAAGCTTGCTTAGGAGACCAGGAAGAAGCTCTAGCTTTAAGCTTTATTTAGGAAGCTAGAGCTTCCAGGACTCGTTTCCGAAACTAAGCTTGGGAAACAGCTATTAAGTCGCTTCCGGGGTGTTGGAGATATTCCTCGGTTATCGGAAGCCATTCGTGCGACCACTGCCCATGGATAATGAGACGTTACCCTTCCTCATCTATTTGTTTTATTGACCTTTTATCCTTATTCGGCGTCTTTTCAGGTGCAAAGTTCATTGACAAGCAGCTGACTAACCGGAAAACCGCCTTTCTACTTTATGTATTTTACGTCAATCAAAGACTTCATCCAGCGTTGCAACTGTCAAAACGCGTTCCACCCAGCTGTCCAGCTCTGTTTTGTCTGCATGATAAACTTTCGTTCTAATAGCATCCGGCAGTTCGCCGAATTTTAAAGTCAGCAACTTTAGCAAAGTTTCCGCTTCACCCAGGACTTTGCCTCTGGCTTCTCCTCTGGCTTCTCCTCTGGCTTCTCCTCTGGCTTCTCCTCTGGCCTCCCCTCTTGCTTCTCCTCTGGCCTCTCCTTCTTTAATCCACTCTGGTATGCGATTTGCCAACATGGTTTTAATCTCCAATAAATCGGTTACTTCTGATTTTATCTCCGTCTCTTCAG
>SPJM01000177.1 GCA_006844585.1 Methylococcaceae bacterium
GTTGACGGTAAGGCATTGAGAAATGAGGAGTAATGATTCATCCTTTTGAGGCGAAATCAACTCGATATATTCAAAGGGATGAACCGTTGTAAACAAAACATTTTTTGTCTTAGCCAACTGTTTAAACAATTAACTGATTCTGTCAATGAAGAAAACCACCGACCTCAATAAACCCCGGTCTAGCGGACTGGGTTATTTTATTAACCAAATCCAAACATTTTTTGTCAGTATGCTGCGCATTTGGACAATTCCGATTGTTTTAATGCTGAGTATCTGTTCCGGATTTACCACCTATTATGGCTTATCACACTTTATTACTCCTTGGATTGCCTTGGTGATTACCGTCGCTATTCAGTCTATTATCGTGATTTGTTCATTGGAAATAGCGAGCATCCATTGGAAAGCTAATAAAATGCGTTATTTTTCAGTGGTAGCTTCATTGCTGATTGCTTTAGCCGCATCAATTACTTTTTCATATTTTAAGTTTTATGAAATATCCCAACAGGATAATTTGCATATTGATCGGATTAATCTGATCAGAGCTGACATAAAGCAATATTTAGAAAATGTACTCGAATTAAAGTCTGAATTACTACAACGAAAACAAGAAGAGGTGGATAAGGCTTCGCAAGAAGTTTCACAAGCTTATTTCGGCACTCATCCGGATATTGCCCCGCAATACAGGAATCAGGTTGGAGAAGGGCCGTTTTGGAAACGTTTTAATCAGATTTATGAGGAAAAGAAATTGGTTTTGGACGCCAAACAGAATTTTTTCAATAATTTAAATAATGACATTCGGCAATTACAACTCAGTTTGGGAAATTTGGATGTTTCAGAGGAAGCGGAGAAAGCTTTTTATCAATTAATTGAAGATTATCAACGGGTGCAGTTATCCGTTAATCAAATTGCCGGTGATTTGGGCAAACCTTTACCGGCAGCGCCTTTATTAATGACCTACAGTCAGTTTAGCGCGGATATCAAGCCTTCTTTCTCAATGTGGGTGGGGTTTTCCTTATTCGCTTTTGTCTGCGCAGCCATGGTGGATTTTTTTACGGTGTTATTGTCTTACCGTTTGGAGTTTACCGCGCCTGGGCCGTTGACCCAGCAAGAAGAAGATTTGGTATTTGAATGCTTACGGCAGTTTACTGAATTTAGAATTAACGAAAATGATGAGTTGGAAATGATCATCGAGAAAACCGATATGGAAAAAGCCCGCCGCTATTCTGATTGGTCTCGGATGTTTGCGGTAGGTTTGTTGCTGAGCCGTGGTTTTTTAAGAAAAATAGACGACAGAAGAGTGGAATTCGCGCCGACCCTATATCCGCTATTGGCGGATAAAATGGCTGATAAAGTCGCGGCGATTAAAATGCAATCATCACTTGAAAAGCAGGTTGAACGAAATGAATGATGCAAATACAGAATTGGAGCGTTGGTTGGCGGGCGGCGATTATCTTGCCGCTGATGACAGTCAGGATGTTTGGGATCCCGGTTTTGAAATTGATCGTCATGTGGTCTGTTCAAAAATCGGCGGGGTATATCAAAAAGTTTTTTTACGCCCGTCTGATTTTTCGCCGCGTTTTTATCATGAAATCTATTCTTTGCCGATAGACGACTGGTTGCATCAAGAGAGCATTGCTTTATTCGATGGTTTTTGCCATGTAGATGTGGAATTGGAAATTCGTTTTCAGGCGACTTTGAAATATGCGCAACGAAATATTGGCATGATTAATGAGTCCAATCAGCGTATAAAGAAAATTTTTCAAACTTTGATGGTTGATATTGTCCATCGAAAAATCAATGAGCTGGACGAAGGGGCTTGGATACAAGAGGGTTTAGGCGATGTGGAAGAAAATATTGTCGATACCATTCATGAGCAATTATTGTTTCAAAACATACAATCTCAAGCAATTTGTAAGTTAGCCGCCAGATTTGCCGATTTTCCCAATATTCATCCGGGGCGCGATAGTATCTTTCTTTATGCTTTGAAACAAAGCCATGAACTTAACGAGCAAAAAAACCAGGCTTTTTTTAAGCAGCAGTCTGAATTAAAAAAACAAAAATTAGTTCATAAGCAGCAGCAATTGGAACAATTACAACAAATTGCCGAGATTGAAAGAGAAAAGAAAAAGCAGGAAGCTGTTAATAAGCTGTTAATTCTGCAAGATAGAGAAAAACAGTTAGCCGGTGAATTGGACGTTGAAAAGCGCATTCATGCACAAAAATTAGCGCACCAGACTACACTTAAGGAAATGCAGTTAGATGCGGATTTGGTCATACAACGGAGTGAAAAAAATAAACATCGTTTAGCCGAACAACAAGATCTTGAGGATTCCCTTGCTCATCAGGTGAAGCTGGAAGAAAAGAAAAATTCCGCCGAGCTGGCGAAAAGGGAGCGCGGCCAGTTAATACAGACTAAATTGCATGAGGATAAAACTCAAGCGGAAATCGAGCGTTACGAGAAACAACAGGAAACTTGGCGTGAAGCGAAATTGCGCATTCATCAACAACAGTTAGCTTTAAAACATAAGCAGAAGGTGTTGGAGCTGGAAGCTGAACAGGAATTTCTGCGCATGCAGGAAAAGGAAAAAGCAAAAAACCTGAACCTTCCATTCAGAATCCTGGAAAAAGATGAAGATGTTTTTAAATCACGGATGAAATCGGCGGAGTTGCGAAAAGAAATCCAGCTATCCGTCTTGGAAAAACAGCGTCTGGAATTAGAGGCGGCGATTAAAGAAGCGCAGATTGGACATGCATTTGATAATGAATAAACATTAACTATAACTTCAAACTTCATACGAGGAAACAGATGGATTATCAAAAAGCTTTGGGCATTACGTCGGATAGCCTGGATCAAGAGGATGAATTGCGCAAATTACATTTGTACATTCATTTAAAATTGGCTTCCTATGGGCAACCGGTTAATGAAAATAAGGCATCCGCTGAGTTTTTGGAAATTGCTCAGGATTTGTTGTTAAGTTATTTGGAAAAAAGCCGAAAATTGGCGGCGGTTGATTCATATGCCCCGGTTGATCAAAGAATTCAGGACTTTTTGAAGTATTATTTAGCGGATTTGAATTTAGATGAGACGCCGCAGTTGCCGTCTATTACTTTCGAATTGGATCACCACGGCATTGCCCGCGAGTTGTCTTTACCTTTAGGTGAAAACGAATTTAAATCGGATATCGTTTCCAGTTACCGAATTAAACAAGGCGTTCTGCATAACCCAGCCAGCGACCGTCGCACGACCAAAGGCTCCTTTCATATCGCGGCGGGCGGCTTGCCTGCGCCGGGCGATAAAAAAGAAGTTCCCAAGTTAACTTTTGCAAATTTATTGAAACATGCGTTAACGCCGCCGGATAGCTTGTTAACTATACCGTTTACCTCAAATCAGCCGAAACCGGCGAAAATGTTCGCTTCATTGTTATTACGGCCGGTTGTTTGTCCGGAAATACCCGGTTTTGAAAAACAAAAATCGATGGAAGTCAGGTTCTTTGCACCGGGTAATTTGGTCAGTAATCTGGATTTTGTGGAAAGTATTTTCGGCAACGGAGGAAACCCTGATTTGCCGGAATGCGATGCGGGACTGGATATTGAACATTGGACAGGACACACCGGCTGCGTAATATTGGCCCCGCATTTGATTACACTAAGCAAAAAAGAGTTAGGTTTGCCGCATTGGGATGAAGCGACCGAGCGTCAGCGCCACGATGGCATGTGTTGGCAAACGGAAGATGAGCTTTATAACGACGGTCTGGCTTTTAAAATTACAGCCCGTGATAAAAACGGCGTGATTGTCACGCTGATTGCGGATAATTATTTCGGCTATTGTAAAAAAGAAGTCAAAACTCAAATCAGTTATGCAGCCAATTTATACGGATTGGCTGAAGAAGAACATGCCGGCGGCGCATTGGCTTTTCAACGTTATAATCACGGTGATGAATTCGGCATTGGTAGTAAATCTCGTGAGCCAGGTTATTCATTCGAAGAGGTGACCCAGCAATACAGCGATATTATGGATATTCAAGACGACGGCTATGCGGTTGATAAGCGTTATCCAGAAATTGTTTACGTGCCTCAAGAATTGAGGATGAATATCAATACCCAAACGATAACCTGGAATCATAAAAGGAAGTCGGTGACGATTCCCCTGCAACCTGATAAGGTTTACATCAAACCCAACGGCTATAAAGTTGAAATGAAAAAGCATCCCAGCGCGCCGTCCTGGCGGCTGGTGGGAACGGTGCCGGAAGGCGCTTTTTGCCATAAACCTTGTACCGTATCCGGAGGCGGTAAATCGGAAATTTCAAAGTCTATTGAAGACGCGGTTATTTTCGGGCCTTTATTTGTCGATGAATTAACTCACGATTTAGATAAGGCGCAGGAAATTTTTGATCGGGATTATACCGACCGTTTTTTGCCCGGACAGGAAGAAGAGGATAGAGACCCGACTCGTAAACCGCTGAGTTCCGAGCGGAGTTTGGGTTCAGTGATTAAATTATTAACCCCTTCGCCCAGTCACAAACCGGAATTTAATGATTGGCTGCACAGCATCCCGCCCAGCATTTTGGCATTGGTGTTTTTAATCAAGCGATTTTATCGGGAGGAGTGGGGGGATGATTGGCGCAAATATTTGTCGGTGGATGTTGTTGACGGCGCACCGGGGCATGAACTGAAGCTCCATGACCGTAAAATTGTTGCGGTTTATTTGCGGGTGGGTTTCGATACTGGCGGCAATTGGCGCACTTTTAAGGTCAGGCAAGATTATATCCCCGCTGAGAAAGTACAAATGGAAGATGATATGAGCGCCTCTGTGGTGGTGCCATCGGAAGTTATCGCCGATTTTGTAGCCGATAGCGACCAATATCCCAGTATGAAATTGGTGCGTAATTGTGAATACCGATTGTTTCAACGCCCTGATGACGCCATCATACCCGGTTACGATAAGCAAACCGAATACAATATTGCCCAGCCGGGTAACTTTATGGCTAATTTTGAGCCTTTGGATCATGAAAAACTGACTGCGGTTGTTGAAAATATTTTGGATTTTTCCAAATTCACGCCGCCGATGAGTGATTTTCTAACCGAGGCGCATCAAGAAAATTCGCCATTTACGGTTTCATCAGCCCATCCAAGAATTGTCGATGGCGCGCCGTCGAAAAATCCGCGTTATCTGGAAACTCGCGTTGATGTGATTAACCCGGTCAGAAAATATATTGCTGAAATCGGCGCCCGTTTCCATCGCAAAATACCTTTGGATAAGCCGGTATTGCATCCGGTTAATGCGGTGATGAGCGGACGCAGAAATAATCCGCCGGATGATGGAATTCGTCCATTGGCGGTTTATAATCCTATTCATTATCAGGAATTGCCGGAACTGTTTATGGATTATGTCAGCTCTTTAACCGGTAAGTCGCCGTCCACGACCGGCGCAGGTAGTGAGGGCGCATTGACTAAAGGGCCGTTTAACGCATTAAGACCGACCGCTGACTTAAATAATACCTTGGTTTCGTTTATTTTAACCGGTTATCCGGGGTTTTCCAGTTCGGCGGGCCATATAGGGCCGAATGTCCAAGTGGATCATGACATAAGTTTGTTGATTCCGGAGATTTGGGCGCGCTTGAAGCATCATGAGCGGCAGCCGGATTATTTATTGGAGCATGGTTTTTTAGAGCCGCTTGAAGATTTCGAATATGAAGGCAAGCAGGTTTTAGCAAGTCGTTTGGGATGTCGAATATCCAGTTTTTTTGTTCATGGTCTAATGGGTAAAATATTTGACAATCCGAGCGCCGTATTTACATTGGATATTTTAAAGCCGGAAGTTCAGGATTTGGCGGTATATGTAGATGGGATTAACAATATTGTCGAAACACAACAACGGGTAGCGCAGCAATATATCGACGATGGTAGCGTTGAAGACGCCTGTCCGCCGCTGTATGCTCTGCTGCATATTATGGCGAATGGTCAATTTGAAGGAAAAGATGTGCATCACCCTGACATTCGCGCATTATTTACCCGCGAAAATTTGCTGGCCTCGGATTGGTATCAAGAGCGTTTACAAACCAAGCAGCAACGCGAACGTTTATTGTGGAAACGACATATTAATTATCTCAAAGAATTTTCAGTTGAATCCCAATGTGAAGAAAGCATGGAGCAGCTAGAGGTTGATGCAAAACTGAAAATAGCACAAGCCAAGTTAGGCCAAGTTCAAACGGATGAATATCTGCAAAGCCTAGTCGGTACGATAGGCGCTGATCCTTTGGCCAAGCCTAGAGAGCGTAAGTAAAACGTAGGTCGGGCTTCAGCCCGACTTTTACAGTTTTGTATTTATAAATTAAGTATTGAAATGGCTGACGATTTCTTTTAATTCGTCGGCCAATACCAGCAATTCCCGGCAGGCTTCGGATGTATGTCGGGCGCCGGTTGAGGTCTGATTGGCAACCTGGTTAATATTATTAATGTTTTTATTGATTTCTTCCGCAACTGCGGTTTGTTCTTCCGCCGCTCCGGCAATTTGGCTGTTCATATCGCTGATGGTATCGATACGCTGACTAATCGTAGAAATGGATTCGCCGGCGGAAGCGGCTTGTTGAACAGAGTTTTGCGCTTGCCGACGACCGTTGTCCATTACCGATACCGCCTGTTTGGCGCGTTCTTGTAAGCGTTCAATGGTTTGTTGGATTTCCAATGTCGAGTTTTGTGTGCGACTGGCTAAGGTGCGGACTTCATCGGCGACCACTGCAAAGCCTCTGCCTTGTTCGCCGGCTCTGGCCGCTTCTATGGCCGCGTTCAATGCTAATAAATTGGTTTGTTCAGCAATGCCTTGAATAACTCCCAACACTTCGCCGATGCTGTTGCTGTCATTTTCCAGTTCATGAATGACGCTGGCGGCGTTTTCCACTTCACTGGCCAAGGAATTAATGCCGTTGACCGCGTCAGAGACAATATTTTTGCCGGCATCGGCTTCGTGGTCGGCTGTCTCCGCCGATTCCGATGCATTAACGGCATTTCGAGCCACTTCTTGAACAGTCGCCGTCATTTCCTCCATTGCTGTGGCGACTAAGGTGGTTTCTTCTAACTGACGGCTTACCCCTTCCTCGGTAAGCTGGGTGATTTCAGTCAAATCATGGGAAGACGTTGCTAATTTATCACTGTTAAAACGGATTTCATTGATAGTTTTAGCTATTTTTGCGACAAAAGAATTAAAGCTGCTGGACAGCCAGGCTAATTCCGATTTTCCCTTTACCGTTAATCGAGAGCGCAAATTACCTTCGCCGCTGGCTATATCTTGTAAATTAATGGCTAATTGGGTCAATGGTTGAATGATAATATTATTAACCGCGAAATAAATGGTTAAGGTCATGATGAAAATAATTAACAGCACAAGTCCGACCATTATTATTGTTGTTGTTTGCTCTTCCGCTGCTTGAAATTCAATGCGAACGAGGTGAATAGTTTGCGGGGTTGTTAGGTTGGCCGGTTGATTGAGTTGATAGTAATAAATGATGGAATTGTCTTTTTCGAAATAATGAAATTCTTTTTCACCGGGGTTGTTTTCAAAAAAAGTAACAC
The DNA here is from genome assembly GCA_006844585.1 of Methylococcaceae bacterium. Lineage (GTDB taxonomy): Bacteria > Pseudomonadota > Gammaproteobacteria > Methylococcales > Methylomonadaceae > Methylomarinum. The sequence goes on from SPJM01000177.1 coordinate 7,570, forward strand.
CTTTTTGACGATTAGCCGAAAAATTCTCATCGCTTTTGAGCGGTATGATTTGAAATTGGATTTTATTTTCCGTTCGAGATTCTTGAATAAGTCGTTCAATTTGATAAGGATTAACTTGACGCGTTAAGGAGTTGGCTAACATCATGACATGTTTAGCTGAGTCGATGCGCGAGTCAATTTGCTGTTGCTGATAACAGGCATTAAACAAAAAGGCGGCTGCTAAGCATAATGCAGATAACACGGAAATTGAAATGATGACGACTTTTACGCCTATTGAATGCCAATTCATAATCTGCATTTTGTTAGCCTCTTGAGATTTTGGTTTTGAACATGAGGGATATTTCCATAAATTTTAGCTGCTTTTTAAAAAATTGATAGCAAGCTGAATAACCTTCTTGTTCAAAACAATGTCATTACAGGTTTTTTAAGTAGTCAAGAATTTGCTTGATTTGCTCTGTGTTTAAAATGCCGTCAAAATGCGGCATGCTGAGTTGATCGGATAAAAGCATATGTTGAATTTTTTTCCTTAATTGTTGATCGCTTTGAGAATTGAAATAGGCGGCATTGAAAACAGGAATATTGAGTTCTGCAAATTCAGCCTCAATGTTTTCTTGATCCAAAAAATTTTCTTGAGGATGACCTGTTTTACCGTGGCAATTTGAACAAACTCTATCGTAACTTTCATACCCCGGAGATAAGGTTTTAACGTAATGGACTACTTTATTTATTTTATCTTTGGTTAGAACATTTTCTGATCCCGGCATAGCGTTTTTTCCCTTGGCGATAATCTGATAGATTGCATTGTCTGATTTTGACTGGGATATTGCTTTGCTAAGATCGGGGATAGGGGTTGGGAAGGTGGTGCTAAGGTGGCCGTCGCCTCTACCATAAAGCCCATGACAGCTAACGCATAGAGAATCATAGATTTGTTGGCCTTGAGTAACGGTTTTCCAGTCAGTGTCGGGAATCTTTTTAAGAAAATTCAAAAGATTATTTATCTCAGCTTGTTGATTAAGAAATTTTGAATCTCTTGCGTTGAATTTTATTGGGTCACCATATAATAATTTGTCAATCAATATATTATCTGAAAGGCTTGTTATCATTTTTGAATCTAAAGAAGGGATCGCGATGCCTAAATAATGGGCTGCCTGTCCATTGCCGCGTCCTTGCCAGCCGTGACAATCAGAGCAATGCTGAATATAGTGCACTTCACCTTGACTAAATTGACGGGAAATATTCAAGTGTTTTTGCTGAGTAACGCTTTCGGGCTGTTCAAGTTTATTCTTGGGCGTCTTGATGGTGGTTTTATCTTTGCTGCAGCCGCTGATCAATAAAATAAACAACACAAAAGCCAGTTTGTTAATTTTTTCGAAGAAGTTGATTGTTGATAATGCGGATGGAATAAGTTTTTTCATAATTTCAGACGATGGCTTAATAAGTTCTTTCCAGTTTAGATTGCTTACGCTGAATTCCAAATTTTTTTATGAATTCGAAAGGATGCAGCCTGTTATGCTTGTCGCGCTATAAATAATAAATGTTATACTATCAATAGGTTGTGGGTTAATGGTGGCAAGGCTGGGTAACAGTGATTAACATTAACGAGATAACATGAAATAATAATCAACTGTTTCTTTTTTTGATTACTAACAATGGCGCAATACATTTATTCAATGAGTCGGGTGGGGAAAATCGTTCCACCCAAAAAACATATTTTAAAGGATATTTCTTTATCTTTTTTTCCGGGTGCTAAAATCGGCGTATTAGGTTTAAACGGCTCAGGTAAATCTACCTTGCTGCGTATTATGGCGGGGATCGATAAAGAAATTGAGGGGGAAGCCATACCTCAAAAAGGTATTAATGTCGGGTACTTGCCTCAAGAGCCGCAATTAGATCCGGACAAAACCGTGCGCGGCAATATTGAAGAGGCTGTGATTGAAGTCAAACAGGCTTTGGCTGATTTAGACGCAGTCTATGCCGCATATGCTGAAGCGGACGCTGATTTTGATAAATTGGCGGTTGAGCAGGCGCGATTGGAAGATATTATTAATGCCGCTGATGGTCATAATCTGGATAGAACCTTGGAAATTGCGGCTGACGCCTTGCGATTACCCGATTGGGATGCTGATGTGACGAAACTGTCCGGTGGTGAAAAACGCAGGGTAGCGCTATGTCGTTTATTATTATCGAAACCGGATATGTTGTTGCTTGATGAGCCGACTAACCATTTGGATGCGGAATCGGTTGCTTGGTTGGAACGGTTTTTACATGAATATAGCGGCACCGTTGTAGCCGTTACCCATGATCGTTATTTTCTGGATAATGTCGCCGGCTGGATTTTAGAGTTGGACAGAGGGATGGGGATTCCTTGGGAAGGCAATTATTCATCCTGGTTGGAACAAAAAGAGCAACGCTTGGTGTTAGAAGAGAGGCAAGAGACATCAAGACAGAAAGCGATGAAGGCGGAATTAGAGTGGGTTAGATCCAATCCAAAAGGGCGTCATGCCAAAAGTAAGGCTAGATTGGCGCGTTTTGAAGAGTTATCTTCCAGCGAAGCCCAACAACGCAATGAAACACAGGAAATCTATATTCCGCCTGGTCCCCGTTTAGGCGATGTGGTCATAGAGGCGGAGCATTTGCAGAAAGGTTTCGGAGACCGCTTACTTATCAATGATTTAAGTTTTAAATTACCGCCAGGCGGCATTGTAGGCATTATCGGTCCGAACGGAGCAGGGAAAACAACTTTGTTCAGAATGATGGCCGCTCAGGAACAAGCGGATTCCGGTGCGATTACTTTGGGACAGACCGTTAAATTAGCCTATGTCGATCAAATGCGCGATGATTTGGATGATAATAAGACAGTTTGGGAAGAAATCTCCGACGGACTTGATTTAATTACGGTCGGAACTTATGAAACGCCTTCGCGTTCTTATGTGGGTCGCTTTAATTTTAAGGGTTCCGATCAGCAAAAACGCATCGG
>SPJM01000178.1 GCA_006844585.1 Methylococcaceae bacterium
AAATTTTTGAAGAGATTGAGTCGGAGGTACAAAGTTACGCTCGCTCATTCCCGCGTGTGTTTCATAAAGCCCAAGGTGAATTCATATACGATAATGACGGCAGGAAATATTTAGATTTTTTAGCCGGTGCCGGCACCTTAAATTACGGTCATAACCATCCCGTTTTTAAAGAAAAACTGCTGGATTATATTAACAGTGACGGCATCACCCACGGCCTGGACCTACATACCCAGGCCAAAGGCGAATTTCTGGAAACATTTAACGAAAAAATACTCAAACCGAGAAATTACGAGTACATGGTGCAATTTACCGGGCCGACCGGCACCAATTCTGTTGAAGCGGCGATGAAACTGGCGCGTAATGTGACCGGGCGTGAAAACATTATCGCCTTTACTAATGGCTTTCATGGCGTCAGCCTGGGCGCCTTGGCGGCCACCGGAAATTCACATCATCGCGGCGCGGCCGGGGTGATGCTGAATGGCGCCAGCCGTATGCCTTACGATGGCTATCTGGGTGATGATATTGACACCAACGCCTATCTGGATAAAGTGTTGTCCGATTCCAGTAGCGGCATAGACAAGCCTGCTGCTGTTATCGTTGAAACTGTGCAAGGCGAAGGCGGCATTCAGGCGGCTTCTTTTGAATGGCTACAAAATCTGGAACAAGTCTGCAAAAAGCATGAGGTGTTGCTGATTGTGGATGATATTCAGGCCGGATGCGGCCGCACCGGCACCTTTTTCAGTTTTGAAGAAGCCGGTATCCAACCCGATATCGTAACCTTATCAAAATCGTTGGGCGGCTATGGCTTGCCGTTTGCCGTGGTGTTAATCCGTCCGGATCTGGATCAATGGAAACCGGGAGAACACAACGGCACCTTTCGAGGCAATAATTTTGCGTTTGTCACCGCCAAAGCCGCTCTTGATCAGTATTGGTCGGATGACCGCTTCTCCAATGAAATCAAGCGTAAGGGCGAGTATATCTCACAACGGCTGACCGCCATTGTCGAACAATATGGTGAAGGTAATTTCACCACGCGGGGACGCGGCATGTTTCAGGGTATTAATTGCATCAATGGCGAACTTGCCGGAAAAATAACCCGAAACGCTTTCAAAAAGGGGCTGATTATTGAAACCAGCGGCGCGGATGATCACGTCGTCAAATTTTTGTGTCCGCTGATTATCCGTGATGAAAACTTGAAAAAAGGACTCGATATTGTCGAACAGGCTATTAAGGAAGTGTGTGCGGGTGAAGACTCGATACCGGAAGAAATAGATTATTTTGCTGATGCACATCTGGAAAATTTACATCAATAATTTTTACTTAATACCTTATGATTGTTAGAACATTACAAACAGCCGAACAAACAGCGCGGCGTATCGAATCGCCGGATGGAAACTGGAACAGTGTGCGTTTATTATTAAAAGAAGACGGCATGGGATTTTCTTTCCATATCACCACTATCTATGCGGGTGCTGATTTTCAGATGCATTACCAAAATCATTTAGAGTCTGTGTACTGCATTTCAGGCGAGGGTGAAGTGGAAACTTTGGATGATAACAAACGCCATCTTATTTCCGCTGGAACACTGTACGTACTGGATCAACACGACAAACATATTCTGCGCGCGTTTACCGAGATGACCATGGCTTGCGTGTTTAATCCGCCGCTGACCGGTCAGGAAGTGCATAATGCAGAAGGCGCTTATGAGTTAACGGCTGAGCCGATTGTTGATGAATCGTAATGATACAAACACCTTTTTAACCCGTTCATGATTACCTCCTTTTTGTGCTTTTTGCTGGCATTTACCTTAATCGGTTTATCCTCTATTCGGAAAAGCCGTGGTTCCAAACAGGACTACTATCTTGCCAGCAGTTCCGTATCCCCGTGGCTGGTCGGCTTATCCGCCGTTGCCACCAACAACAGTGGTTACATGTTTATCGGCGTGATTGGCTACACCTATGTCACCGGGCTGGCCTCCATTTGGCTCATGTTCGGCTGGATTGCCGGCGATTTTTTAGCTTCACTGTTTATACATTCCCGTCTACGAAACGCCACCGCCCAAAGCAATGAGGTCAGTTATGCAGGGGTACTCAGTCACTGGCATGGCGAAGACAACAATGCACTGCAAGCGGTCATCGGCGGTATCTCGCTATTGTTCTTATTGGTTTATGCCAGCGCACAACTGGTTGCTGGCAGCAAAGCCTTACATGTATTGTTTGAATGGCCGACTTGGGCGGGCGCGGTCATGAGCGCCGTGTTGGTCGCGCTGTACTGCTTTGCCGGAGGGATTCGCGCATCGATTTGGACCGATGCCGCACAATCCATTGTTATGATGCTGGCGATGAGCGTTCTCTTGCTGGTTGCCATTCAAAACCTGGGCGGTATCGATCAGGCCTTGATTAAAATGCAGGCGGTCGACGGATTTATGGACTGGTTTCCTAAGGATTTAGTCTTGCCCGGTCTGGCCGGCGGCGTATTATTTATGGTCGGCTGGATGTTTGCGGGTTTATCGGTGATCGGTCAACCCCATATCATGGTTCGGTTTATGACCTTGGAAAGCACCGGGAAAATACAGCAGGCGCGCTATTGGTATTATTTTTGGTTTTTAATTTTTTACAGTTTGGCGACGGGCGTCGGTCTGCTTTCCAGGGTTTATCTTGCTGATGGCGCAAGCTTTGACGCCGAACTGGCTTTACCCATGATGGCGCAACAATTACTATCCCCGACATTCGTCGGTTTGATATTGGCGGGTATTTTTGCCGCCACCATGTCCACGGCGGACTCTTTGATATTAAGTTGCTCGGCGGCGGTAACTCACGATTTGCTGCCCCATAAAATAGAAAAAACAACGCTGATCAAATTAATAACCGTGATGATTACCGCCTGCGCGCTAGTGTTGGCGCTGATGAACAAGCAAAGCGTATTCAATTTGGTCATCCTGGCTTGGTCAGGATTGGCCAGCGCATTTGCGCCATTGCTGATTGTCTTATGTTTAGGAAAAAAACCGGGGCAGACACTTTGTATTGCCGCTGTGTTTACTGGGTTTTTTGTTGCCCTGATTTGGCGTTATATGGGCTGGCACCAGTCAATCTACGAAGGCATGGCGGGCATATTAAGTGGTTTATTGTTGCTGAGTATCCCGTTTTTGTTAGCAAAAAAACGCTAATTATGGTATTAATCTCGTCGATAAGGCCGGTATAAGTCTAAAAAGCCATTATGGAGGCAAGATCATGAATGATAAGCAACGCGTTGCTTTACGAGCTGTTGAAGAAGTCAAACCAGATATGCGGGTTGGCTTGGGCACCGGTTCCACCGCCAATTATTTTATTGAATCTTTGGCTGAAGCCAATGAACAACTGGGGCTAAATGTTCAAGTCGTATCCAGTTCCGTAGTTAGTGCAATCAAGGCTCGTCAATTGGGTTTGTCGTTGCTGGCGGTTGAACAAGTAGATCGTCTAGATCTTTATGTAGACGGCGCTGATGAAGTTGCGCCGGATTTAACGTTGCTCAAAGGGCGGGGCTATGATTTGGTCAGAGAAAAATTACTGGCGCAAGCGGCGGACCGATTTTTGGTTTTGGTAGACGCCAGCAAAATCGTTAATCACATTGGAGAGCGTTATCCCATTCCGGTTGAAGTGATGCCCTTTGCCTGGCAATTGGTTATGCAAAACCTGGAACAATCAGGTTGTCAAGCGGCTTTACGACAAAATGCCGCGCAAGATGGTTTGGCTATTACCTCACATGGCAGCCTGGTGTTGGATGTTCATTTTCCTGAAAACCATACGGCTGAAATGATGAATGAATGCCTGAACGGATTGCCGGGTGTAGTAGAGCATGGCATTTTCAGGGAATTAACGTCTGCTGTTTATATTGGCAATCAGGGACAAGTGGAAGAACGTTCCGAATATTAAGGAACAATGAGTGAGCAATGATGTTTAAACGCATTGGATATGAGTAATTGAATTCAAGGCAAAAGGAAAATTAAATTGCCAATATTCTCCATGGTGTCTAACGCCATGGAGATTTATTGAACCGATAATACTTTACTCCTGTGAATTAATCAGGAAATTTCTGATTGAGCGGGTATTTCCTGATTTTAGACGAGGGTAAATTCCCTGAAATTCAACTGCATTATTGGGATCACCCACCAGAGGTCCTTTTTTCGCCGAGCGAATACCGGCAGGGTCATTGTTAGTCTGAGGTTCGCGGAGTAGGACATCAACTCCCATGTAGGTTCCCCCAAAACAATTCCCCCATAGATCCGGCCTGTCATTAAAATCGTACAGTACAGTCAAATTACCTCCGGGCGGCAATCCACCCGCCGGGATAGGTAAGTCGATTTCGTCAAAGTTTGTGCAAGGAATTACAGGACCACCATTATCAGTATCGCAGTATTCACCTTCAAACTCTCCCGTTGTTGGGTCAGTGTGGTCTGTATCATTGCTGAAGTCGTAACATTGCCACGCATAGATACCCGCTTTAGCGGACATAACGGGTGCATTCGTAGGATTAGTTACTTTAAAGCATATGCCGAAGAAGCTACCAGCCGGTTTATTACAATCAGGCCATTCATCTACTAAGTTCGATAAGTCCTGAAATTCGACCACCTCACGTCATTAATTACTCCTGATTAATATCATTTATTCTTATGCTCTCGTTCCCACGCTCTGAGGCTGTGAAAGTAGTCAATAAATACAATTTTATATTTTATACCCGCCTTAACTCATGGAAATGAACCCTAAACTACTACGCATTATTCCTTGTACGATTTTGCACTAACTTCGGGTTTTCATCTTCCCCTACAAAACCAACACATGTGGATTTACCGGAACATTAGTACCCATCAAGCAAAAAGAACTACTTGGGTAGGGCTTTGTTATTGAAAGCTTGCTGAGCTTGGTAAGGTAAGTATGCATTCCCATCGAGGACGATGGGAACGAGGTAAGGCTCATTCAAATTACAGGTTCCTCACGCTCTGCCTGGGAATGCACCATTACCCAGGCTCTATACAAACTACGCGCTACAAGCCAAGCAAGCCTTGTTCCCGTTTAAACGCCGTCAAGTTGTCAGCGTATGCGCTGGCATCGGCGCGTAACGCTTCATCTTTCATCGCTTCGGCAAATCTTGAAAACATATCAATCAAGGTTTCATGTTCAGCAACTACCGACTGGGCATACTGCGGATAAGTCGTCATTCGCTGTACGTTAATCACTATGGCTTTTTGTAACATATCGATGCATTTCATATCATTTTGCTGAGCCAAAATTCCAAACAGCTTATAATGACTCACCATTAAATCATGTAGCCGCTGGGCGCTTTCGCCAAATTCCTCGACGATGCGCCGGCCGGTCGCCAGAGACTGTTGGTACAGTTGCAGTGCTGGCTCAGGCTGATCTTGCACTCGAAGAATATCGCCAATCTTGCTTTGCGCGACCGAAATATCCCGCAGCCGCTCGGCGCTTTCGCCAAATTCCTCGACGATGCGCAGGCCGGTCGCCAGAGACTGCTGGTACAGTTGCAGTGCTGGCTCAAGTTGATCTTGCGCTTGAAGAATATCGCCAACCCTGATTTGCGAGATCGATACATCCCGCAGCCGCTGGGCGCTTTCGCCAAACTCCTCGACGATGCGCAGGCAGGTCGCCAGAGACTGTTGGTACAGTTGCAGTGCTGGCTCAGGCTGATCTTGCACTCGAAGAATATCGCCAACCCTTTCTTGCGAGGTCGAAATATCCCGTAGCCGCTGGGCGCTTTCGCCAAACTCCTCGACGATGCGCAGGCGGGTTGCCAGAGACTGTTGGTACAGTTGCAGTGCTGGCTCAAGTTGATCTTGCGCTTGAAGAATATCGCCAACCCTTTCTTGCGAGGTCGAAATATCCCGCAGCCGCTGGGCGCTTTCGCCTAACTGCTCGACGATGCGCAGGCCGGTCGCCAGAGACTGTTGGTACAGTTGCAGTGCTGGCTCAAGTTGATCTTGCGCTTGAAGAATATCGCCAATCTTGCTTTGCGAGACCGATACATCCCGCAGCCGCTGGGCGCTTTCGCCAAACTGCTCGACGATGCGCAGGTAGGTCGCCAGAGACTGTTGGTACAGTTGCAGTGCTGGCTCAAGTTGATCTTGCGCTTGAAGAATATCGCCAACCCTGTGTTGCGAGACCGAAATATCCCGCAGCCGCTCGGCGCTTTCGCCAAATTCCTCGACGATGCGCGGGTAGGTCGTCAGAGACTGCTGGTACAGTTGCAGTGCTGGCTCAAGTTGATCTTGCGCTTGAAGAATATCGCCAACCCTGCCTTGCGAGACCGATACATCCCGCAGCCGCTCGGCGCTTTCGCCAAACTCCTCGACGATGCGCAGGCCGGTCGCCAGAGACTGTTGGTACAGTTGCAGTGCTGGCTCAAGTTGATCTTGCGCTTGAAGAATATCGCCAATCTTGCTTTGCGAGAGCGAAATATCCCGCAGCCGCTGGGCGCTTTCGCCAAACTCCTCGACGATGCGCAGGTAGGTCGCCAGAGACTGCTGGTACAGTTGCAGTGCTGGCTCAAGTTGATCTTGCGTTTGAAGAATATCGCCTACCTTTTCTTGCGCGATCGAAATATCCCGCAGCCGCTGGGCGCTTTCGCCAAACTCCTCGACGATGCGCAGGCGGGTCGCCAGAGACTGTTGGTACAGTTGCAGTGCTGGCTCAAGTTGATCTTGCACTCGAAGAATATCGCCTACCTTTTCTTGCGCGACCGAAATATCCCGCAGCCGCTGGGCGCTTTCGCCAAACTCCTGGACGATGCGCAGGCGGGTCGCCAGAGACTGTTGGTACAGTTGCAGTGCTGGCTCAAGTTGATCTTGCGCTTGAAGAATATCGCCAACCCTGTCTTGCGAGACCGATACATCCCGCAGCCGCTCGGCGCTTTCGCCAAACTCTTCGACGATGCGCAGGTAGGTCGCCAGAGACTGTTGGTACAGTTGCAGTGCTGGCTCAGGCTGATCTTGCACTCGAAGAATATCGCCAATCTTGCTTTGCGAGAGCGAAATATCCCGCAGCCGCTGGGCGCTTTCGCCAAACTCCAACAATTGCTTTTCCTGCTTTACCAACAAATCCCTGGCGATTTTTTCGGCTAATGACCATTGATTGGCTTCAACTAATAGGTCCACCAAGCCGATTTGCTGCCAAAAATCGATCCCTGCAATGCCTACTGCATCACGCTGTTGTAATAATTCCTCTAAAAGCGGCAACCAAGGATTGGCCTTGGCAATATAGCCGCTGTAGTAGTAATGATTGAGCAATTTGCTTAATAATTGCAGTTGCAAGGCTTTGTTTACGGGGGCGGTGGATGGAATATATTGCAACATTAAACGATACAACATTTCCTTTTCCTCAGCTGGCACGTTCTCGTCTTTACCCTCTTTTAGCCATGTCTGCCCAACCTGAAGCAGCGCATTAATCAATGAGGTTTGTAGTGTTGGGCTGATTTGCAAACGCTGTTGTGCTAAATCATGAAACACCCGGTGGCGAAATTCATATATAAGTGCAGACTCTGCCACTAGCATTGCCTGAGGGTAAACAGCAAGCTGTAAACTGTCATCAGCGGTACTATTTTCCTTATCCAGTTTCTTGCTAATATCCAGCACCAGTTGTTTTATAAAGCGCATCCCTTGAAAACTGGCATAGCTTAATAGTTGCTTCAATGCATGATCAAGTCGCTTAAAACGTCGTTTTTGCACATCATGTAACGCGAAGCTTTTGCTTGCCATTTCACTGAGCGCTTCCTCGGTGAGCATCTGCTCGAAATCTTCGTCTGCAAAATACAGCGGTTCATCTTTTAGCTCCAGAATGATTTCGTTCAGTAGCCGTGGGTTGCCATCGGCACGTTGACAGATAAAGTCGCGTTGTTGATCGGTCAATCCCGGAAATGCGGCATCTAAAATGGCAGCAAGGCCATTGATTCGGTCAATCTTCTTGATTTGACAGCTATCCGGCGACGTTTTAGCGTAGCGGTGGAATAATCGTGGCAGACTGTCATCTTTTGATTCGGCATTCAGGTTCCAGTCCTGCTCCCAGTGCGTGGCCAAAATCAGTAATGGCCATTGCTTTGCCTGCGCCGCACTAAACAAGCGCTGCAACAGTTGCAAAGAGTTTGCATCGATCCACTGCGCATCGTCCAACACCAGCACCACCGGCAAAGTGGGATAGTGTGAATTGTTTGCTGTTAACAGACCCTGAAAAAAACTGTAAATAATGTCAAGCTGTGCCTCGATACTGTGCGCGCGCTGCTCGCTAATCGTCAGAGACTGCTCTTGTTGTGCCTGTTTTTCTTGCCGGTAAAGGCCGCCCAGTTCATACAGGCTTTTCAGCGTACTGACCAGGCCGAAAGAGGCGAGTTCAGCTATTGAGGTAACAGCCTCGATACCTGCCTGTTTACTGCGTTGTATTTTCTCAGCATGAGAATTCAGGCTCTGACGATGAGGTTCCAGGTGATGAAGATTATCGATAAACGCGCAATTTTGCCCTTCATCCCGGTTACGCTCATCCGGGCTAGTCCAGCGCAAGCCCCACCACAGCCAGGGAATGTTATCGGCCTGAGTGAAATCTTCACCGAGCGGATTGACTCTGAGATTGTTGCCTTCCTGCATCAACGTATCCGGCCAGTATTGATCGGGGTCTTCGGTAGTATCGCTGCTTAGCCAGCTGTAAAATGCCTGTACAATTTTTGTTTTGCCGAAGCCGCTGTGTCCGTTTAAAACGCAAAACCGCGCCTGACCTGATTTAACATCGGCCCAGGCCTGTTGCAGCCATGCCAGTTCTTTCTCTCTACCGATAAAAAGATGGTTCCATTGTTGTTGCGTCATTAGTAATCCTTATTAATAAAATGAATTATTGTTCCTGCCAATGGGGCACTGTAAAGTGTATGAAGAATAACATCTCTCGTCTCTCGTTCCTACCGTCCCCGGTGGGAATGCATACCAGCCATAAATTATGGTAATAAACCCTAAACTACTACGCATTATTCCTAGTACGATTTTGCACTAATTTCGGGGTTTCATCTTCCCCTACTAAAACCAACACATGTGGATTTACCGGAACATTAGTACCCATCAAGCAAAAAGAACTAATTGGGTAGGGCTTTTGTTATCGAAAGCTTGCTGAACTTGATAGGGTAGGTATGCATTCCCATCGAGGACGATGGGAACGAGGTAAAAGATTGAGGCCGAAATCATGGATGTTAAGCGAAAAATGTTCATAGCTGCTCTCCAGGAACAATAGTTTTAGAAAGGATAAGCGTTAATCACTATTCTTTTTGTTATTGTTGCTATTTATAAGATAATGTGATAGGAGCGCTAAAGCCATTCTACAAGCTAATTCGCCTAAATGTAAAGTTTCTTACAGAAACCGGGGTGTCGGGTCATGCCTTTTGCCAACCATAATAATTGCATAGAAAATGGGAGCAAAAGGCAAGACTTGACACCTTTATTTTCCCTTTATTTTCCTTTATTATCTGAGAAAACCAAGTTGGCTGACCCCTTGAATTGGGCTGACCCCTTGAAATTAGAAGGTTTTTATGAAACTGGTTGCACAGATAGTTTAAAACCCAGAGCTTTTGCCACTTTTGATACAGTGGCAAATGTTGGATTTCCATCTGGAGATAATGCTTTATAGAGTCCTTCTCTAGTTAAACCTGTATCTCTTGCAAGCTGGCTCATATTTTTAGCTCGAGCAATTACACCTAGTGCATGAATTATAAATGAAGGGTCATCTCCAGACTCTTCAATACATGCTTCGAGATATAACTGAATATCCTCTTCAGTTTTCAAGTATTCTGCAGAATCCCAACGAGTAGTATTAATAGCCATAACTCAATTCTCCAATTGCCTAGCTAGCTCTTTTGCTTCAACAATATCTGAATTTTGGGTGCTTTTATTTCCCCCAGATAAAAGAATAACAACGGCTAAGCCTTGTTTTACGAAATAAACTCTATAACCAGAACCATAAAAAATACGTAATTCGCTAACGCCTTCACCAACGGGAGCTACATCGCCAAAATGACCAACCTCCAAACGGTCAATACGTGCTTGAATGCGAGCCTTAGCTCTACGGTCTCTTAGACTGTTGAACCAATTGGAAAATACATCCGTTTTACGAATTTCTATCATTTGTGGACTATAGTTTGAATTTAAAATAATGTCAACTGGAGTTCACAGATGAATTTTGTTACCTTCTAACTTATAAGCATTTTATCTGTTGTGCGCCAGCATTGTAGTGGTTTAATAATCTTGGACACATTGATAGGAGTAAAATACCTCAATCAATGAACGAGATTATTAAACCACTACACCAAACGGTGGTGGAATTTCTTAGTATGGGGGAAACAGAAGAAGAAATATTAAAACAGTATCCATCTTTAGAGAGGAATGATATTCATGCTTGTTTAGTTTTTGCTAGTAAATTGATGGAACACAAATATATGCTTCAAGAAATAGCATAAGATGGGGAAATACTTGATAGATGTAAATCTTCCAAGTCGGAAAAAAAACTAATCACCTTACTTCAATGCTTGAAAAATGAGGCTACTGGTTGCTCTGTCATTTTAAAATCTAAATGATAACTTTATTACCTCATCTAAATTATAATTTCAACTGGTTTTAAACCCGGTTGCCCTGAGCTTGCAGTTGAATTTGTTTGAAATTGTTATTATCTATGTTAGATTAACGGTGAAATTGCACGAACTCACTTAATTTTCGGGAGAGTGTAATTTGCGGGATAGGCAGAAAAGAGCTGTGTTTTATTACAGCACTTTGCTAGATACTACTTGTTATATTTTTCTAACTCTCAACTGAAGGTTATTTTACATGTGGTTACGTACGAGCTGTGAGATGACATTCGATATTACATTTCCTACACCTTTTATTCTGATGTTACGATTACGTAGCGGGGCGCAACAATGGGTGGCTAGTGAGGAATACAGACTTAAGCCGAGTGTCCCGGTATTCGAGTTCACTGATAATTATGGCAATCTTTGTCAGCGACTCATTGCTCCTCCTGGTGCTTTCTCAGTATATACCTCTGCAGATGTCATGACTGCAGATTATGTGGATCAATCGCCGGGAGCTCCCTTTGTTGAGATCGAGTATCTACCAGATACCGTGCTTAGCTACCTATTGCCCAGCAGATTTTGTGAATCGGACCGCTTTTGCGAGGAGGCTACTGAAATCACAGCCGGACAACTGTTAGGTTATGACCAGGTCAAAACAATCGAAGCCTGGCTGCGTACAAACATTCGATACGAACCAGGTAAGAGTGATGCGCCTGTGTCTGCAGTCGAAGTCAATTCCAGAC
>SPJM01000179.1 GCA_006844585.1 Methylococcaceae bacterium
TATTGATGGCGAACGGCAATTGCTCAGAGTTGAGCAAGGCAAAGGCGGCAAAGACCGGGCAGTGGTGTTGTCGCCCGCCTTGTTGGACGCATTGCGTGATTATTGGCGTTGGCAGCGTCCGCCGCAAAACGGTGTCAGGTCTTGTCTTTTGCCCATCAGGCGTATAAGATATTCTCATGACAAGACCACTAAGAGTAGAGTTTGCTGGGGCGTTGTATCACGTTACCTCAAGAGGCGACCGACAAGAAGATATTTATATCGATAATGAAGATCGATTAAATTTTTTATCATTATTGTCCCAAGTATCAAAAGACTACAATTGGCTTATTCACGCCTATTGTCTTATGGATAATCATTATCACTTATTAATTGAAACGCCCGATGGAAATTTAAGTCGAGGTATGCGACAGCTCAATGGGGTGTATACACAACTAAGCAATCGACACCATGGAAAAGTCGGTCATGTTTTTCAAGGCCGTTATAAAGCAATACTGGTTGAAAAAGAAACTTACTTACTTGAATTAGCCCGTTATATTGTATTGAATCCCGTCAGAGCTAGAATGGTAAGAGAAGCAAAAGATTGGCCGTGGAGCAGTTATCAACAAACAGCTGGAATAAAAGCCGTTGATTCATGGCTAACAACAGAATGGGTGTTGTCCGCGTTTGGTAAGAACTTAGGTTCTGCACAAAGCAAATATCGTCAGTTTGTCTCAGAAGGAAAAAATCAGCCTTCGCCTTGGGAATCATTGCAAAATCAGGTGTTTTTAGGCAGTGAGGCGTACGTAAAAGGAATTTTCAAAAAAATCGATTTAAAACAAGATTTAAGTGAAATCCCAAAGTCGCAACGCAAAGAAAAAGCCAAACCTTTATCGTGGTATGAAGAAAAATCAGGGACAAGAAATGAAGCTATAAAATTGTCTTATGCTAGTGGAGCTTATAGTATGAAAGAGATAGGAGATTACTATCATTTGCATTATTCAAGAGTAAGTCGAATAATTGCACAGCAAAGAAAGGCAAAAGGCAAGACATGACACCTCTGGTGCTGTGACACCTCTGGTGCTGTGACACCTCTGGTGCTGTGACACCTCTAGTGCTGTAATTTTAAGGTGTTTTTCTTTGATGAAGAATCAGAAAAACATTTCTATCGATTTGATGAGATGCATGGTGCAATATTATCAGATGTGTGTGTAACCGAACCTCCAAAAGAGTTAATTAAGCAGCTAGCCGAGGAGTGTGAACAATCTGACAAAGTGTACGAGTTGAGTGCTTTTAAGTATTTGCTTTGGCCGATAATTTTATCAGGTTGTCGGCATTATCGATTGCCAGTGCCAATGCACTTTATTCTTGATTTATATAAAAAACCAAAGGGGCAGAAGAGGTTATTGTTGATAGTCCAGAGGTGAATGTGACCGATTAGGCTATTAATTCTAAATTAAAAACAATCTTTTGAACCAACTTGAAATGGCTGAATGAATTTTGAGGGGAAGTCTTGCGTTTTGCATAAAAAAGTAGCAACAACTTTCGAGCTGAAATAGTTGGCAATTATTGCCAAATTATGCCATAAATAATAATTAATTTATTAAATTAAAGGGGCTATTATGGCTACAATGAATATTTCTGTTCCTGACCCAATGAAAGATTGGGTTCAATCTCAAGTGAATACAGGAGCATATGCAAATACTAGTGATTATGTTCGTGACTTAATTCGTCAAGATCAAGAGCGTAGGAGTAAATTAAATGCTTTACAAAATGCTATTACTGCTGGAATAGAAAGTGGCGTTAGTAACAAATCATTTGATCAAATTATTAACAAAGCTCGTAAAGAACTGAAACAAAATAGGTCATGAGTCACCGATATGTATTCTCTAAAGAAGCTGAAACTGATTTAATAGAAATCTATCGCTATGGTTTTATTAACTATGGAGAAAATAAGGCTGACCATTATATAGAAACACTAAAAGAGAAATGTCAATTTCTTGCCGATATGCCGAACCTTAACCCCTGTCGTGACGAATTCAACCCTCCTGTTAAGATGCATCATCATAGAAAACACCTAATTATTTATGTTGTTGAAGATGATGATATATTGATTGTTCGAATCTTACATGACCGAATGGATATTCAGCAACATATGGAGAAATAGTTTAGCAATCGCTATTGGAAAAATTAAACCTGCGACAACTTTGAAGTTTTTCTAACTTGACGTTCAAGCACTCGAGCCGCTTAACTCTTGGTTATTAGCCTCATGTACCCCCTGTGTCAACAAACCTATCGCATTTTATAAAATTCTCAGTCCTAACGCAGTATCTCTGGTTTTATTCAACCACCACATTTTTGCGTGAGATCTTTAGTCGTTCAAACCATCAAAAATTTCCAATGCCTCTCGAATGTGATTAACCGGATACACCTCAATCAATTCCAGTTTTTGTTTGGGCTTATTCGCTTTAGGAATAATCGCTTTTTTAAAGCCGTGTTTGGCGGCTTCATTGAGTCTTGCATAACCGTTGGCGACCGGGCGTATTTCACCGTTTAAACCAATTTCGCCCATGAAAATAACTTCATGGGGGATAATAATGTCTTTCAAACAAGAGACGATGCCGATAATGACCGCTAAGTCTGTGCTGGTTTCGCTGACTTTAATGCCGCCGACGACATTGGTGTAGATTTCGTCATTAGCTGTGAAAATGCCGCCGTGGCGGGCGAGGACGGCCAGCAGCATGGCCAGACGGTTTTGATCCAGGCCGACTGCCAGGCGGCGCGGGTTGCCGTATTGGCTTTCAGTGACCAGCGCTTGAATTTCCACCAGCAGGGGGCGGGTGCCTTCCCATAATACGGTGACCACGCTGCCGGGGGCGGGGTTGTCGGTGCGGGTCAGGAACATGGCGGAGGGGTTTTTGACTTCTTTCAGGCCGTTGCTTTCCATCGCGAAAAAACCCAGTTCGCCGACGCTGCCGAAGCGGTTCTTGTCAGAGCGCATGACCCGAAAACGAGCATCGTCGGTTGAGCTTAATACAATTTGGGCGTCAACAATGTGGCTGAGCGTCATCGGTCCGGCCAGCGATTGGTCTTTCGTGACATGGCCGACCATGAAAATGCTGACATTATTGCGTTTGGCGTATTGGGTTAAATAGCTGGCCGATTCGCGCACCTGCGAGACCGAGCCGGGGGCGCTGTCGGCGTTATCGGAAAACATGACTTGTATGGAGTCAATAATGATCACCGCCGGTTTTTCCTGATCCAGAATACGGCAGATTTGTTGCACCGAGGTTTCCGCCAGTATTTTGATGTGATCGGTCTTCAGCCCCAGTCGATGGGCGCGTTCGGCAATTTGTTGTAACGATTCTTCGCCGGAGACATAAAGCACCGGGATAGATTGTAACGCGATATTGGCGATGACTTGCAGGAGCACGGTGCTTTTACCTGCCCCGGGCGCGCCGCCGATTAAGACCACACTGCCGATGACGATGCCGCCGCCTAACACTCGGTCAAATTCATTCAACCCGGTTGAAATGCGTTGTGCTTGCGATAGATTGACTTCCGACAGGACTTGGATTTCAGAACGCGAACCGGCGTAACCGCCGCTGCTTTGCGGTGTGTTTGCGTTGCTGCCGAGTTTGACTTCTTTAATGCTGTTCCATTCGCCGCAAGTGTTGCATTGGCCGTTCCAGCGCGGATAATCAGCGCCGCATTCAGTGCAGACAAAAGCGGATTTTAGTTTTTTGGCCATTATAAAGTGTTAGGGCTTTGTTCCAGTATTTGCACACGCTGAGTAATGCCGCAGAGCAAAGTATAGGGGATGGTGTCGGCCGCTGCGGCAATTTCTTCAACGGCTAAACCCGCGCCCCATAAGGTCACCGGGTCGCCGGGTCTGGCTTCCGGTAGGGCGGCTAAATCGACGGTAATCATATCCATGGAGACACGGCCAACGAGGGGGACGCGTTGGCCGTTAACCAATACCGGCGTTCCATTGCCGACGGCGCGAGGATAACCGTCGCCATAACCAATGGCGATGACGCCTAAGCGGGTTTTGCGTTGGCAAGTCCAGACGCCGCCATAGCCGACGGTTTCGCCGGGTTCGAGGTTTTTCACTGCGATTAAGCGGGATTGTAAGCTCATTACCGGACGCAGATCGAAATCCGCGCCGGTTTTATCGGCAAATGGCGAGCAGCCGAATAGCATCAGTCCCGGTCTGACCCATTCCGCAACGGCTTCCGGCCAGGCTAAAACAGCGGCGGAGTTTGCGATGCTGCAGGCGTGTTGCATCGCGCCGACGAACTTTTTAAACAGCTCAATTTGTTGCCGGGTTTTAGGATGCTTGGGTTGGTCGGCGTCTGATAAGTGGGTCATTAAGCCGATTTTGTCATCGGCATTGATTATCGACTTTAGGCGTTGATAAGCGGGAGCAATTTCTTCTGCTTTAAAGCCCAGTCTATTCATGCCGGTATCCATTTTTAACCAAACCGGTTGTTGGTATATGCCTTTGAAATTACTCAGTAAGGCTAGTTGTTCATGACAATGAATGACGGCAATGAGTTGATGCTCATCAATGGCTTGCAGTTCATCCTGACAGACAAATCCTTGCAGCACGGTTATGCTGTTGTTGATGCCGTATTCGCGTAGTCGCACGGCTTCATGTACTCTGGCGACGGCGATGCTGTTGACTTCGGAATAAAGCGCTTGAGCAATCCGCATCAGGCCGTGTCCGTAGGCGTTGGCTTTGATCACCGCCATGATTTTTGAAGCAGGGGCCAGACGGCGGACGATATTAAGATTGTGTCTTAACGCTTCAAGGTCGATGACGGCGTAAGCGGCCGGGGTCATTCATAACCCTCATCGCCGTATGGGTCGCCGGCGAAATTTTCGAACCGGGTGTATTGACCTAGGAAGGTTAGCCGGACTGTGCCTAAGGGACCGTTCCGCTGTTTGCCGATAATGATTTCGGCGATGCCTTTATCCGGGCTGTCTTCGTTGTAGACTTCATCCCGGTATACGAACACAATCAAATCGGCGTCCTGTTCAATAGCGCCGGATTCTCGCAAGTCAGACATGACCGGGCGTTTATTGGGGCGTTGTTCCAGATTCCGGTTAAGCTGGGAGAGAGCGACGACCGGTACGTTCAATTCTTTAGCCAGGGATTTTAAGCCGCGAGAGATGTCGGAAATTTGTTGAACGCGGTTTTCACCGCTGGAAGGCGATTGCATTAATTGCAGATAATCCAGCACAATCAAGCCTAATTGGCCATGTTCGCGCGCTAAACGCCGGGCCCGAGAACGCACTTCGGTCGGCGTTAAAGCGGGGGTGTCGTCGATGAATAATTTAGTTTCCGCTAATAAATTAATGGCCGATGTCAATCTGGGCCATTCATCGTCTTCCAGCTTACCGGTGCGCACCCGGTGTTGATCGATGCGCCCCAGCGAGGACATCATCCGCATCGCCAGTGATTCGCCGGGCATTTCCATACTGAAAACAGCCACCGGTTTGTCGCCGGAAATGGCGATATTCTCCGCCATGTTCATGGCAATAGTGGTTTTACCCATTGAAGGACGACCGGCGACGATAATTAAATCCGCCGGTTGCAGGCCGGAAGTCATTTCATCCAGATCATTGAAACCGGTGCTGGCACCGGTGATGTCTCCCTCCATTTCAAACAGGGTTTCAATTTTATCGACCGCTTCGGCCAGTAAGGTTTTGATGGAGTTGAAGCCGCCCTGACCGCGTTGCCGTTGTTCGGCGATTTTAAAAACCTGTCTTTCGGCATTTTCCAGCAGCTCGCTGGTTTCCCGGCCTTCGGTGTTGAAGGCGGAGTCGGAAATGTCGGTGCCGACATGAATCAATTGCCGCAATATGGAACGGTCTCTGACGATGTTGGCATAAGAGACGATGTTGGCGGCGCTGGTGGTTTCGGTGACTAATTGGGCTAAATAGGCCAAGCCGCCGGCATCTTCCAATTCGTTGGTGGTTTCCAGTAATTCCGATAAGGTGATGACATCGAACGGTTCTTGTTTTTCGGCCAATTGGGCGATGGACCGGAAAATGAGCTTATGATCCTTACGATAAAAGTCTTCTTCGATGATTTTATCGGAAACCGAATCCCAGGTTTGATTGTCCAGCAACAAGCCGCCCAATACGGATTGTTCGGATTGCAGCGAATTCGGGGGCACCTTTAAATTGCTGACGGCGGTATCGGCTTGGTAGGGGAAAAATTCGGCCATATTGTTAATGGTGGAAACAAGTTAAAATGTTGTTGTTCAAAAGGGAGTTTGATTCAGGATGAGTGATTGAAAAAATCAGTGTAGGGTGCGCATTGCGCACCGGCTTAAGCATATAAAGCTATAAGTATCCCGCGGAAAACCGGCAAAACTTTCCCAAGCTTTGAAAATGATTTTCTTCAATGGTTCAGAGTTAAGGCTGTCATGCCCCCGGCATATTGGCCAATTCCGCTTCGGCGATTATTTCGATGGCGTTGCCGTCCGGGTCGCGGCAGAATAAGGCTTGTCGGCCTGAGATGCTGAGCGTAAAGGGGGTATCCGTTTGCTCCAAAGCCTGTTTGATCGGGGTCAAGTCTAAAACCGTCAATGCGACATGACGATCCCGACCGCCGTGAGCTGCGCGGCCGCTGGTTGGATCCGGGTTGTCCAGCTCCAGCAAATGAATTTGTTGGTCGCCGACTTTTAACCAAGCGCCGGGAAACGGAAGGTCCGGGCGTTGGGTCTGTTGCATGCCTAAGATGTCTTTGTAAAAGCGCAGAGACTTTTGAGTGTCGGAAACCAGCAGGCTGGCGTGGTGAAGTTTAAATTGAATTTCAGTCATGGAATTACCGGAATAAAAAAGTGCATTATAACCAATGATCTCGATTCTGTATGCCTGAGACAGCGGCATTTTGTAATTGATATATTAGTCTTTTTAGGGAAATGATTGCTGAACAAGCCATTGAAAACTCTCAGCTTGACTGGGACTGTTATATTCTGCGCCCAGCCACCCTTGATAAGCGCTTTCATCAATCAGTTTGAACAAGGCCTTGAAATCAATTTCACCTGAACCCGGAAAGCCGCGGCCGGGGCAGTCGGCGAATTGAATATGGGCGATTTTATCGATATGCTCAGTTAAAAACTGCTGATAGTTTTCCTGCATTCGGCGCATATGATAAATATCATATTGAATGAAAAGATTCGGTTGTTTGAGCGCTTCCAGCACCTTTAACATTTGTGCGCCGTTATGAATGATGAAATCCGGCATATCCAGGGTGTTGATGGCTTCAAAGGTGGTTAGAATGTCCAATTGTGCAAAGGTTTGAGCGGCTTTGACCAAATTGTTCAATAAGGTTTCCTGATATTTCGGCAATAGGTCGCTGTTAAAGCAACGTCCGGGCAGTACATTAATCGCATGAGGTTTTAGAATTCGGGCGTATTGCGCCGCTTGCTGCAATGCCGCATCAAATTGCTCGGTTTTTTCCGGAACTGCGGCCAGACCTTCGCCGCCTTCCAGCAAATCATCGGCATCAATATTAAAAAGCGCCAGTTGGAGTTGATGTGTTTCCAGTTGTTGCTTAATTTGCTGCGGCGTCAGGCTGTAGGGAAATTGGATTTCCACTGCGGAGAAGCCGTATTGCCGAGCCAATTGAAAACGTTCAATAAGCGGAAATTCGGCGAATAATAAACTGATATTGGCGCTGAACCGTAACATTATTTTTTATCGTAAAGTTTTATCAGAGTGGCAGGGTCTTGTTCCAAATAACCTTCCGCGCCATGTAATTGCATTAATTGCGCAGCCAATGCGGAAACCGGTATCGCATTGCCGAGGCGACCGGCGACATCAACCGCCATGTTCAAGTCTTTCAGTAAGGTTTTGACCCGCCACTTTACCGGTTCGAACGTTTCAGAAGCCATTTCCGGGGCGACGATTTGTAACGGTTTGGAGTCGGCAAAACCGCCGACCAGGGCTTCCGGGAGGCGTTCGGCATTAATCCCGGCTTGTTTGGCTAAAGCCATCATTTCCGCAATTACCATCACATTGCAACTGACGATCATTTGATTGCAAATTTTGCTGATCTGGCCGCTGCCGACTGCGCCCATATGGGTCAGTTGTTTATATAAAGGTTCCAGCACTTGTCGGGCGATAGCAATATCTTGTTCCGCGCCGCCAGCCATAACGGCCAGAGAGCCGGTTTGTGCGCCTGCCGTCCCGCCGGATACCGGCGCATCCACCCAGCCGACTTTATGTGATTGTTGTAATTGCTGGGCCAGTTGTTGAGTGATTTGCGGATGAATGCTGGATAGATCGATCAGCAATTTTAAATGTGATGCATACGGGAAAATTTTCTTTTCCGCGACCTCTTTGACCGCTGTCGTATCAGCCAAACACAGGATAATAATTTCCGATGCTTCGACTAAATCTGCGGCATTGGCAAAGGGCTTTGCGCCAGCGGCGGTGACTTTGCTTAGTTTATCAGCGCTGCGATTCCAGACGTTGACCGGGAAACCCGCCTCTAATAGTCTTAATGTCATGGGTTCGCCCATCAGGCCGATGCCCATGAATCCGATAATAGAGGGATTTGAAGTCATGATAATACTTGTCCGGAATGGATGAAAAGATCTGAATTTATTGCGGAAACGGTCGTTAAAACGCAATCGCATTGGCGCGAAGTATAACATTTGTGAGCAATGTAAAACATTTGAGACATCATAAATTTTTTGATTGTCTATACTATTTATGATGAAAAATGAAAGCTCAGCAATAACTATGTTTTAGTATGGTTATTGCTTGGTTGTCGTTTGCTTTTAATAACGTCAAGAATTCATGCTAATGACCGTTAGCGGCCAAGCTGTTGATAAAAAAGAGCTATGCAAACAGGAAATTCAAGAAAGGTAAAGTTTACCCATTCAATCAGACAAACCTTAATGTTTTGGTTTTTATGTTTGTCAATCATTCCTATGCTGATTGCCACAGGTGCGGCGTATTGGAATGTATCTGCAAACTTGGAAAAAACCGTTTCCTGGCAATTAAAGCATGAGGCTTTTAATAGCGCAAATACGATATTGAATTGGTTTGAATATCGCTTTAAGTCTGCGCAAAATTTGGCTGAAGATCCTCGGATTAAAAATATCCATCAAATACTAAACCAATCCTGGCGGGATCATAATGAACATTTGAAAGCGTATATCAACAGTAATGTTTGGGAACAGGTTTATGCTGATTTGGAAGCTATTCGTAACCGCTTGATCGAGAAAAATGAAAAATTGATGTTGTTGGATTTGCAAGGCAATGTGCTTTATTCCTCATTGAGTTCCAATTTTATCGGCCAAAACTTATTGTTGGGCGCTTTTCAGTCGCCGCAACTGGAGTCTGCAATTAAAAACAGCATAGACGAGAAACAAACGCTGTTTAGTGATTTAAGGTTATATCCGGACGGTCAAGTGTTTGGTTTCGTTATTGCGCCTATGTTGGATGACGGTCAGGTGACCGGGATATGCATGGTTCAAGTGACTAAAGAAAGTATTGCCGGAAATTTGGAAAACAGCTTGCGAAATAATGATGGCATGCGCAGTTATTTAGTTGGGCCTGACGGCTTGTTGAGAACTGAAATTGAGCCTTTGGGTCATGATGTTTTATTGAAAAAAATAGAAACCGAACAGTTCAAATTATGGGCGGAAGAACATTCGGGGGATGGTATACATTTACCGGATGATATGGAGGAAAGCGAGTTCGCTTATCTTGGGCCGGATGGCGAAGAAGTGATGGGAATCCATCATAATATAGTGTTGCCGGGGTTAAAATGGATACTCATCAGTGAGATTGATTACGCTAAAGCTTTCGCTTCGATGACGTTTTATCAAAATATCGTGACCGTTTTGTTGATTGTTGTCGGTTTGACGGTGAGCGGATTAGCCTATTTGATCGCTCGGCGGTTAAGCAATCCTATTTTGGCGTTAACTGGGGCTGCGCGTTCGGTGGCCGACGGCAATCTTGATCAGCAATTAAGCCATATCAAAGCGGATAATGAAATCGGTATTTTGGCGGCGACTTTTTCGGAAATGTTGGAGGCCCGTCAACGCCAATGGGAGTCATTGGAAGAAAGCAATATGATTGCTCAAGACGCCTTGAAGGAGCAGCAAGAGCAACAGTTCGCCATGGATCAGCATCTTATTGTTTGCGTGGCGGACCAAAACAAAACATTGATTTCGGTTAATGATAAATTTTGTGAAATCAGCGGTTATGATAGAGCTGAATTATTGGGAAAGGAGCTGTTTCATCTATCTAATGAATACCAAAGTTGCGATTTTTTTCAACAAGTCGATGCGGCAATGATTCAGGGCGAAGTATGGCGAGGCGAACTCTGCAGTAAATCGAAAGCGAAGGGGTGTTATTGGTTGGAAACCACTATCGTGCCGACTACCGGTTTAGATGGCATGGTGGATGGCTATATTATGATCAGCACTGATATTACTCAAATTAAACAGACAGAATTAGCTTTAAAGAATCATAAAGAGCAACTGGAGCTGGTTATGACCAGCACCGGCGTTGGTGTTTGGGATTGGCAGGTATTGAGCGGTGAAATCGAGTTTAACAAGCGGTGGGCGGCGATTACCGGGCACACTTTGGAAGAATTGCAGCCGCTGTCGATGATTACCTGGACCAATAAAGTTCATCCTGAAGATTTGCAACGCTCCAGTCAATTGCTGGAAAAGCATTTTGACGGCGAGACAGATTATTACGAGTGCGAACTAAGACTAAAGCATAAGCTGGGGCATTGGGTATGGGTGCTAGATAGCGGTAAGTTGGTGGAGCGCAATGAAAATGGTTTTCCGCAACGTATGATAGGCACATTGCTGGATATTACCGCGCGTAAGGAAACCGAACTGTTGACTTTAGAGGCTTTGGCGTTGAACAAAGCGGTATTGAATGCAACCGATAACGCGATTTTGGTGACCGATGAACATGATGAACATTTGCAGCATAATCAACAATTCATTGGAATGTGGAAGCTGAATGAAGATGATGCAAGTCGTCAGTTTATGGCTAAAACGATAGAGTTGCTTTTGTATCCGGAAAACAACCGACATGCCGTTGAAATATTGCAAAATGAGCACAATCATCATGATATTAATGT
>SPJM01000018.1 GCA_006844585.1 Methylococcaceae bacterium
TAAAGATATTGGCGACCGCAATATTAGCCTGCTCTAACCCCGGTCCCAACAAACCATAGGTTTTTTGTCGATGTTCTGCGCATTCCCCCACCGCATAAACATCCGGATCATTGGTTAACAAATGATCATCCACCATAATGCCGACATTGGTATAAAGGCCGGCATCGGCCGCCAAATTAGTATTCGGCGTAATCCCGGTACAGGAAATCAAGGTGTCGCATGCAATCATTCGGCCATCGCTCAGTTTCAAATTACTGATTTCATTTTGACCGATGAACTCGTTGATGGTCGTTGTCAATAAGACTTTAATGCCCCGTTTATAAACTTGTTGTAATAAAAAAGCTGAAGCGTCCTCATCCAATTGTTTATTCATTAAACGATCCTGGCGATGCAAAATAGTGACTTCGGCATCCGGGTTTTGCTGTTTTAAGGCAAACGCCACCTCTATACCCAGCACCCCGCCCCCGGTCACAACGGTATTATTACTTTGTAGAACCGTGGTCATTAAATCCTGAGCATCATCAACATCGCGAAAATTGAAAATGCCCGATAAACTCACAGTGGCGTTTTCATCCGCGCGTCGCGCCCGCGAACCCAACGCGAGTATCAGTTTCGAATAATGTTGCTGATTGCCGACGCCATCAACCACGAATTTGTTTTTCCGATCTATCGCGGTAATCGGCGAATTAATTTTGATAAATACATCGGCATTAGGGGCGTGCTCTACGTTATTAGCAATTTCATCCCACTCCGCTTCGCCCGACAACAAATCGGACAAGCGAATACGATTGTAAGGCTCCCAAGGCTCAGCGCCATAGACGATCAAACTCTGCTGCGGCGAACGCCGGACAATTTCTCGAGCGGCATGTATGCCCACCGGCCCGGCGCCGACGATAACCAGCGGCGGATTGTCGGGCGCAACCTCGGTATGATTCGTTATTGAAGATGTATTGAGAGAACCGGACGGCGTCAGCTTAATTTGTGAAAAAGCGGTTGCCTGTGCAACCGGTATATTCAATTTAATTGAAATTTGGCACTTATCATCGCCATGCAACATGCAAGTGGTTTCTTCCAAGCTATACGGATCGCCGAATTGCTCAGCAATGCCTTTTGTCAAGCCGATGCCTAAAGCGCATAAGCGTCGACTGGAACTATAATGAATAATGACATGTTGCGGAGACACTCTTTCACAACGCAGTTGCGGGGGCTTGGCGCCGGGGTTGCGCAAACGCACAATGTTATGAATCGTGGTTTCAATGCGCTCCAGCAAATCCATCACATTCCAATTCGGTTTTATTTGCCGTCTGAACAATAAAAGTAAATTCGGAGCAATAAATTCGCCGAAACTCTTCAATAACGCAGCTTTATCAATCCCGGTTATTTGCGATGCGGTAGCCACCAACGATAATAACTCTTGATCGGGATAAACTTTAACAGGAATATATGATCGCGAAGCCAGTCCGGCTTCTTTTAATAAGTTCCGCCAACTATCGCCTTTTAAATTTTTGTCGACGAACTTTTTCAATTCGCCGAAAACCATACCATGCATTGCCTACCCCCTATAAATCCATCCCCTGTTCCAACGCTTACACGCCGAACATTTACCTAAGCGCTGTGCTAGCGCCTCACCCCTTAAATAATTGATTTTATAAAATTGGGGCGCAGGCTTTAGCTCGGCAGAAGCTTAAGAGCCTAGCGGTATTCGAATGACCACGCCGCCCATCACATCGCCGATTTTAAAATCGGTTCTGGGTGAGTCTTTATGATCGTTATGGCATTCGACACAGGCATCGGCGACGGCGATGTCGGGATATATCGCCGTAAAGTATTTGCGGTCGCCCAATACTTCCTCACCATAAAAATTGCCGCCGGTTGCTGACACTTGTTGTAAGCCTTGTTTTTCTAGCTCCGTTTTCGCCTCATTTTGTTTATTAATCGGCCACTCGGACAATAAGGTGTAACTAAATTCATCCTGTTTGTCAGCGGCGATTTCGGCCCCTGCGCGGAACATTTGCGCCGGCAATAGCAGGGCTTTTTCATCTTCCCAATGCTCCGATGCATTAATCACCTTCTCCTTAAACGCTAAGCGATTAACGATGAATTTTGTATAAGCGGCGCGATCCGAGTCGATCACGGTATGAATTGCATCAGCCATCGCCTGAGGAGAAATGCCGGAAGGCGTTTGCTGCTGACAAGCAGTTGTTAATAAGACTGGAATAATGGCCAAGATTGGCGTTGAATTGAAATACATTTACTTTCCCCCTATAAAACAATCAATATTGCGGGAGAAAAACCATCATCTTTATGGTTAATTTTATTAAACGGCCTATTCCCTTACCATTTCTAGTAAATAAAGCCTCTCCCCACCTCTTAAGTAATTAATAGCATAACGCACCATTTTGGTCAACTAATCATATAATCTAACATTTAAATCAAAACCTCTAACTACTTGCTTCTCGCAACTTATCGAGAAGAGCGCCGAACTCATTCAAACTATACTTCAAAGCAGTGATATCGAAGCAGTCTAACGACTCCCTCAATTGATCAACATAGCACTGAAATTCACTTACCGGGTAATTTTCACTCAACTGAACAAGGTTTCCGACAAAAGTTGATATTTCAGCGATATTATTATTTGATTTGATTTCCGCGCAATGCTCCCGCTGTTTTTCCAGCTCGACGATCAAGGAGTGTAGATACCGCCGTTCTTGAGCAGTTAATATTAAAGGATTCGAATTTTCAGTTTCCGCATCAGCGGATTGATGCGGCAAATACCGGGCTAATTCATCAAACAATTGCGCTTTCAGAATAGGCTTTCTTAAAAAACCGTCAAAATTATGCTTTTTATGCCGTTCAAATTCATCGTGCATCACCGAAGCCGTCAAAGCGACAATAGGGATAGGGCTTACCCGCTTTATTTGCTCAGCAGCTTGATAACCATCCATGACCGGCATGCGTATATCCATTAACACTAAGTCATAATGCTGTTGTTGAACTTGTCTGACTGCTTGCAAGCCGTTTTCTACCTGCTTCGAATCAATTTGAGTTTCTTCTAAATTAGCGGCAATTAAAGCCCGATTGTCTTCAATATCATCAACAATCAAGATTCTGGACGGCAAAAACTCCACCGCTTGTTGCCCATCCATGTCTTCCAAAGCTAATTCGGCATCGTTCTGTCCCAAATCGATCCCGGTCAGGCGCACGCTAAAACAAGAGCCCTTTCCCAATTCGCTGCGCAAATGCAATTCGCCGCCCATCATTTCAATCAATCTTTTACTAATCGCCAAACCCAAACCCGTGCCGCCGTATTTTTTTAAATCCTGACCGCTGGATTGCGCGAACTCTTGAAAAATAATCTGCTGTTGATCTTCTGAAATACCGATGCCGCTGTCTTCCACATCAATGCTTAATTCGCATTGCTTGCTTAAGGGATAAAGATTACAAACCGCCCGCATCCGGATATAACCCTGTTCGGTAAATTTAACCGCATTGCCGATTAAATTGAATAGCACCTGACGTAAACGCACGGCATCCAATTGCAAACATTCGGGAATATCGTCGGCAATATCCAAAATAAGGTCGATATTTTTTTCCCGCACTTTAATCGTAAAAATATCGCCGATTTCAGTCAATAATTCATGCGGGTTACAAGGCGTTTTTTCGATACTTAGCTTACCGGCTTCAATCTTGGAAAGATCCAAAATATCGTTAATCAATATCAACAGGCTTTGTCCGGCGGATTGAATCGTTTTCACAAAATTCAACAATCGAGGTTCGCGAACTTGCTCACCCAATAACTCGGTAAAGCCGATTATGGCGTTCATCGGCGTGCGAATTTCATGGCTCATATTGGCCAAAAATGCAGACTTCGCACGGCTAGCCGCTTCAGCACTATCTTTAGCCCGCTGTAACGCATCTTCCATGTCCAGACGTTCGGTCATATCAACAGCGATAGTTAATAAGGCCTCTTGATCATGATAGGCTACGGGTATAATCGAAACCATCATTGAGCGAATTTTTCGGCTTCCCCCTTTAACCAAAACAATTCTTTGCTCAACCCGGCCATGCAGCTGCAATTGTTCCATCACATCGCTCCGTTCAGCAGCATCTTTGTAAAAATCCATAATATTCTGACTGCTCAATTGCTCCTCTGTTAATTGATAATCAGCCATTGCCTTTGGATTAGCCGTTAAAATACCGCCCTGATAATTGGTGACAAAGACATTCAAAGGAATATTATCAATCAAGGTTTTAGTTTGCGCTTCAGCCTCTTTCCTCAATTTGACTTCTATCGCTAATTTTCGATTCCAATACACGATAATGCCCAAAATCAGCAGAAAAATACCGGCGATGGTCAATGTCAAACGATAATCAGGTTGAGCAATAAATTTTTGTTTACCCCATTGTTCAAAAATCCGTTGTTTCTGGGGTTGAGTGATATTATTCAAAGCGCGATTAATCAACGGCGCCAGTATTTCAAACTCTGATCGCATCCCAAAAGCCAACTGAGTCATATATTCCGTTTTGCCCACGATACGAATGTTGTTAATCCCTTGCTCGGAAATATGATAACTGGCCTGCGCCAAGGTCGCCAACAACGCATCCACCTTACCGGTTGAGACTGCGGTTAAACCTTCATGAATATTATTAACCCATTGAAATGAAATTTGAGGATAACCCCCTTCAATTTTATGTACATACCCGTAATCTTTAATCATCGCAATCCGTCGGTCGCTGATTTGCTCAATATTTTCCACATAGTCCTCATTGTTTTTCATCACAATAACTACCGGGCTGGATAAATAGGGCTGACTAAATCTTAATTGTGAACTGAGCGAAGAGTCATAGGTTTCGGAGATAACATCGACTTTATCGCTTTTAACCATCTCCAACGCTTCCGCCCAAGAACGACTGGGAATTTTCTCCATCTTAATCCCCAACATTTTTTCTATTATGGCAAGGTATTCAGCTACTATGCCGATATATTCGCCTTTTTGATCGAATGCTTCATAAGGCAGCCAGGCGGGATCGCCGGTATAACGAATCAGAGGATGCTCCATCAACCATTTTTTTTCCGCTTCAGATAAAAATATTCTCAATCCCGGTTGCTGAAAATCTTCGCCAAACCACTTGCTATGCATTTCATATCTTTCTTCATCGGAAA
>SPJM01000180.1 GCA_006844585.1 Methylococcaceae bacterium
CGAACACATAATGCAAGGCTACCGTTAATTCCACCGTCCCCAAACCGGCGGCGAAATGACCGCCCGATAAGCTGACCGTGTGGGTCAGGTATTCGCGGAGTTCCTTGGATAGGGCGGGGAGCTGGTCTAATGATAGTGTGCGTAAATCGGATGGCAGACTGACTTTATCTAAGAGCGGATAATTTCCGGGTATCGTCATATTAAAACAGGGTTTATGGCGGAATTACGGTATTATGCAGTTGAATAACCAAGTGTTCAAGTCGGTTATTCAACTTGCAAATAATGGAATAGAAGCGGTAATGACTGGCAGGCTAATGATCGCGCTCGATAATGTATAACGATAAAGCTCTCAACATATCTGCTTCTTCACCAAAACAGCTCAAGCTTTCGATGGCTTGCTCATGTAGTTCCTGGGCTTTTTGTTTCGCGCCCGCCATGCCCAATAAAGCCGGGTAGGTGGGTTTGTCGTTGTCTTTATCCTTACCTTGGGTTTTGCCCAAAGTAGCGGTATCGCTTTCTTCATCCAGAATATCATCTTTTACCTGAAAAGAAAGACCGATGCATTTAGCGTAATGATCTAACTGTTTAGCAATTGTTGCATCCAAATTCGGATGGCATAGCGCCGCCATATTGACGCTGGAACGGATGAGGGCGCCGGTTTTGTGGATATGCATGTTTTCCAATTCCGGCAAGGTGATTTTTTTGCCGACTGATTCCAAATCGATGGCTTGACCGCCGACCATGCCTTGCGAACCACTGGCTTTGGTCAACGTGGTAATCATTTGAATGCGTGCTTGCGGGCTGACTGCAATGTTTTGATCTTTAGCCAGAATTTCAAAAGCCATCGCTTGCAAAGCATCGCCGGCCAGAATAGCGGTTGCTTCATCATAGGCGATATGACAAGTCGGTTTGCCGCGGCGTAAATCATCATCATCCATCGCCGGGAGGTCGTCATGAATTAATGAGTAAACATGAATACATTCAACCGCGCAAGCCGGGCCGTCCAGGCAGTCTTGGTCTAATTGCAAGGCTTTACCGGTGGCGTAAGTCAACATCGGACGCATCCGCTTGCCGCCGTTGAGCACGGTGTAGCGCATCGCTTCGTGGAGTTTTTTCGGCAAGGTTTCGGCAGCAGGCAGACGATTGTCTAAAGCCTGTTCCACGCGGTTTTGACAAAGGGTTAAATATTCTTTTAATGCATTACTCATCGGTAAAAGGCTCCAGCTTTTGTTGACCGTCTTTTTCTAATAATATTTGTACTTTCTGTTCAGCTTCCTGCAATGCCTTTTGGCAAGTGCGCGTCAGTTTTACGCCTCTTTCAAAGGCTTTTAACGATTCTTCCAGGGAAATATCCCCTTGTTCCATTTGAGCGACAATTTGCTCTAATTCGGTCATGGAATCTTCAAATAAGGTAGCGCTTTTTTTTCTGGGCATAATCAAATTATCGAATTGTGTCGGGCGAGCAGTTACAAACAGCTTTGATCTATAGGCGATAATTCCTCAGTTTCGGATATTATAAAATTCACGTTCCTAAACGAGGCTATGATCTTTTCATTGCTTTATTCATGATGGGAAATCGTATACCATGCACGCCTTTTTCAAAAAACAGCCAAAAATGGGCATGGAACCCGACTTTTGAAGTTTACATTTCATCAAAGCAATCCGCTATTATATATGAAATTAACCTAATTAATCACAGAGTATGAGTAACGAATATAATTCCGCAGCCATTGAAGTTTTAAAAGGACTTGATCCGGTCAGAAAAAGACCGGGGATGTATACCGACACCACGCGTCCCAATCATTTGGTTCAAGAAGTGGTGGACAACAGCGTTGATGAAGCTTTAGCGGGATTCGCCAAACAAATAGACGTTAAATTATTCGCCGACGGTTCGATTCAAGTCGCCGATGACGGTCGAGGGATGCCGGTTGACTTGCATCCGGAACAGGGCATTCCGGGCGTGGAAGTGATTTTGACGCAATTACACGCGGGCGGTAAATTTTCCAATAAAAATTATCAGTTTTCCGGCGGTTTGCATGGGGTCGGGGTTTCCGTTGTTAACGCCTTGTCGCAACATTTGGAAATTGAGATCAAGCGCGGCGGACAAGTTTATGAAATGGCCTTTGCCGATGGCGATAAAGCCAGCGAGCTGACTGTTTCCGGTAAGGTGGGGAAAGCCAATACCGGCACCCGGGTGCGTTTTTGGCCGGATTCCCAATATTTTGACTCCAATAAAATTTCCTTAACCAAGTTGAAGCATGTTTTAAGGGCGAAAGCGGTTTTATGTCCGGGTTTGAAAATCAGTCTTTCAACTGAGGCCAGCGAAGAACAATGGGAATGGTGCTACGCCAACGGCTTGCAGGAATATTTGCAAGACCGGGTCGGCGATGCGGAGCAATATCCTGAACAGCCGTTTATGGCGGAAATGAGCGCCAGCACCGAAGCTGTGGAATGGGGGGTAATTTGGACAGTGGATAGCCTGCCGGAATCGATTGCGGAAAGTTATGTTAATTTGGTGCCCACTGCCCAAGGCGGCACTCATGTCAACGGTTTACGCGCCGGTTTGACCGAAGCTATGCGCGAATTTTGCGATTTCCGTAATTTATTGCCGCGCGGAGTGAAAATTGCCCCGGAAGATGTGTGGGAGCATTGTCATTTTGTGTTATCGGTTAAATTGGAAGATCCGCAATTTTCTGGGCAAACCAAAGAACGGCTCAGTTCACGTGAATGTGTGACTTTTGTTTCCGGAGTGGCGAAAGATAGTTTCAGCTTGTGGTTGAATCAGCACCCTCAGGAAGGCGAAAACATAGCTGAAATTATTTTGACCAGCGCTCAAAAGCGGATGAAAGCCGGAAAAAAAATCATCCGTAAAAAAGTCACCTCAGGGCCTGCTTTACCCGGTAAATTGGCCGATTGTTCAGCGCAAGACATTAGCCGCACCGAGTTATTCCTGGTGGAAGGGGATTCCGCGGGCGGTTCCGCCAAACAGGCGCGGGATAGGGAGTTTCAAGCCATAATGCCGTTGCGCGGTAAAATTTTGAATACCTGGGAGGTTGATTCGCATCAGGTGATGGCTTCTCAAGAAGTACATGACATTGCGGTGGCTTTGGGCATTGAGCCGGGTTCCAGCAATTTGCAAAACCTACGTTACGGTAAAGTTTGCATCTTGGCGGATGCCGATTCCGACGGCAATCATATTGCTACCCTGATTTGTGCTTTGTTCTATCAACATTTCCCGGCATTAGTGCAAGCCGGGCATGTGTTTGTGGCGATGCCGCCTTTGTATCGCGTTGATGTCGGGAAAAAGGTTTTTTATGCGCTTGATGAACCAGAGCGTCTAGGCGTATTGGCGAGAATTGAGGCAGAAAAGTTGAAAGGGAAAGTCAATGTACAGCGATTTAAAGGTTTGGGGGAGATGAATCCTTCACAGTTGCGTGAAACCACGATGAACCCCGATACTCGGCGTTTGGTTAAATTAACTATCGAAGAAGATGACGACACCCGCGAACAAATGGATATGTTATTGGCAAAAAAACGCGCTCATGATCGAAAAAGCTGGCTAGAGGATAAGGGGAATTTGGCGGATGTTTAAATTCCAACAACCGTGATCGTATGAGGTATAAATTACGACTACCTTACCCTTTAAATAACTGATAAATCGGGGCTGGCTTTAGATCGTTATCCTTACCGATAGTTTAAAGCAATTTGCTCGTTATAAAGCGCGGCAATTAAATTAGCCTGATAAACTATACCAACCAAACGGCGTTCGTTGTTAACAATAGGGATTTGACGATGACCGTGGGTCGACATCAACGGAATTAATTCGGCAATATGAGTGGTTTCAGACAGAATAACCACGGATTCAGTCATGATTTGGCCGACTGACTCCGGTTTGGCTGCGTTGATTTTAGTGGTGCGGCGTATGAATCCGCGTAACTTGTCTGGAAAACTTTCATAAACATTCAAATCAACATGTTTAATAAAGTCGTTCAAGGTGATAATGCCGATAATGCGCCTGGCTCTATCGGTAACCGGAACCGCCTTGAGTTGTTGCTCATGCATGAGTCGCCAGGCATCTTCTATATCCGTGCCGAATTCGAAGGAAGCGAAATCTTTGATCATAATCTCGGCACAACTAATGTTCCCTTTTAGACGTTTGAAGGCATTGTGTTCAACACGACTGAAAATTTGACTGAGATCCGCTGCAGTGACATCAATAACAACATCGTTGGCCTGTATAGCGGTCTCGAAATCCTGTTCGGCAAAACCGATTCGGTGGTAAGGCTCGGTTATTTCATGCCGTTGCTGAGGCGTTTTTTTAGCGGGGAGCGGGTTGGGGTAGGGTCTGTTCATAACCCAACGGTTGATGAAAATCGTTAATGCAAACATGATGATTACATTCACGGCAACTGGAACAATAACAAACGAGTAGCCGAGATGGGTTATTGACGCGCCGGCCATAACAGGCGTCAAGCTTGTCGCCGCGCCCGGCGGATGCAGGCAGCGGAATATTAACATTAACGCGATAGAACCGCCGACCGCACTAGCCGCTGCCGAAGCGACATCAACAATATTTAATGCGCAAAACATGCCGACCAGAGCTGAAACTAATTGACCGCCGATAAAAGGCCAGGGCTGCGCCAAAGGACTGCCGGGAATGAAAAACAAAATAATGGCGGATGCCCCCATGGAAGCGACCAACATGGGTGAACCGGGCCAGGGACTCACTACACGGGTGATCATTGCGATAAAGAAAATCGAACAGAAACAGGCCAGCAGGGAGATATATTTTGCTTTAGCGCTTAAATTAACCGGGTCTACAGTTAAATATTTGAATACCTGAAATATTTTCATGGCTATTTTAGGGTTGTTTTTTAACCCTAAGATAGCAATTAAATGTAGGATGGGCAAAGCGCAGCGTGCCCATCACAAAGAACAAGATGAATACTTCGGCGATTAATAATGACCTGCGATAAGCACAACAGAATTGAAACCGTCTAATTCAGAACAATAGTCGTAGGTTTAAAACCACGAATTTTTTTCGGTGAGCCGGAACGTTTATCGATTTCTCTTGCATGCCAAGCATTAACATTCATATTCACAGCGCCGCCATGCTGGAAAAACTCAACCGTCATGAAGTGTTCATGGGTTCGTTCTTTCGGATAGCGAATATCCCACCATTTTTTTTCGGTCGTCACTTTGGCAATATGATTGATTACGTTCTTGCTCATTTCATTAACGGACACCAATGGAAATTCCTTAGGGGAAAGGTCGGGGCCTGTCGCTGCAAAGCCATTAATTTCCGATAAGTTGGACATCGGCGAGGTAATGATCTCGGTTAATTTATTTTGACTATTGCCGACCAGCACTTGAGAAACGCGCCCGTAATGGACATCGCCGGTTAATACTACAATATCGTGCCGTCCATTTTCTATTGCCCGTAATAAATCGTTATATTGATCCCAGTCCGGTAAATTTTTATCATGTTTGTCGCCATATTCGGCGATTAACGGTTGAGGTATAGCTAATACGCCCGGTGTTGAGAGATTATTTACCCAATTGATCACTTGTTGATGAGATTCATCGCTAAGATAGCCTGCTTCTGAACGTTCCATCCGTAAATCCGCTACGCAAAATGATAGCTCATTTCCAACAGCAAAAATGCGCACCGGCAGCGCTTGTTGAATGGCGGAAACGCCTGTTTGAGCGGCCTTATGCCAATTTTTGCGAAACTCATCATTGATTTGCAATGTGATCAAGTATGGGTTGAAGCCCTCAAAAAAAGGGAAATTATTCCAAAACTCATGATCATCGGAAATCATCCAAGCGCCGCCCCGCCTCAAAACGCTGCGGAGATGTTTCCAACTGTCTGAATAATGATCGGCGATGCGATCCTGGCAATCACTCTCATCCAAAGGATACCAGCCCAGCCCGATATCGGCGTAAACCTGATCGCCCATCAGAAACTTAATATCGGGTCGTAATTTTTCATTTTTGTACAATGCCTCGTAAGCTTGGCCGACCCGGCCTCCATCGTGTTCGGTATAAAAACAAGATCCAATGCCGACTGTAAAGGGTTTAGTATTTTTATCGGGCAATTGTTCCGGTAAGGTAGAAAAAAAGACTTTTTCAGTTTCTTTCCATTCATGTTCCGAACGTATTTGAAATTCAATAATATAGTGGGTGTTAGGCTCCAGATCTTGAATGAGTTTAACCGTATAAAAGCGTTTGTTTAACTGGTCAAAGGGTCGAATCCATTCATCACCATAGCTCTCGGTTCTGATAATTTCACCGCTTTCATTTTTCCGTTTGCTGGCCGTATCGGCTTTTTTGATCACCAATTCCCAGTTTCTGGGTTTGCCCATAGAAGGCGTTAAAGCGCCGATCCAAAGTTTTACTGAAGTGGTCGTTACTTCATGTACGACGATAGTGTATCCGCTTGTTATTCGTTTTCCCATAACCGTACCCTCATAGTAGATTTGTTATTGTCATTATTGTTAACACAACGAAATGGTCAGCGTGTTATCTGTTTAGTAAACAAGCTATTTTGCAACTACAACATAACTTATACTCCAGAATCATCATCTTGGCAATGAAGGGGTGATAAATTCGGCATTGAAATTTATGATTGCGACTTATTGCAGTTACACTTTGTTTCCATTTCCCCCATAAACAACAAAGGTATTCCTCCCCCTAGTTTCTGAGAGTACTCTCCAACTTCCGGATTATCGATACAGATTGTATTGCAAATTTTTGCACCTTCGGAAAACTTTTGTTTATGTTCGCTACTGGAACCACATCCGGCTGCAAACGCCATTACCATAATCAATGCTAATATTCTCATCTTAATATCCTCTTTAGTTTGTAAAAATTCATCGTTTCTTCGCCACAATGAAAATTGAATGGCTTTTCTCCAGCCGCCATTGGTAATCAATGCTGAAACCGGCATTCCTGATGCTTTCTTCCAGCTGTTGAGTGGTAAAGACTTTCAGTATCGGTAGTACGCCGAAAAACTTGCCAATGGGTGCAATAATTTTAAAAAATTTCATGCTGTCGCCAAGACATGCCGTACTTGTGATAAAAACGCCGTCGGCTTTGAGCGTTCGTTGGACCTTAGCGATAATCTCTTCTTTGTTTTCCAATAAATGCAGGATATTTAAACCCAGAACGACATCCAATGACTCATCAGCCAGAGTAAGCGTATCGATACTCGATTGCTCAAACGTGATGTTGTTGATATCTTGAGCATCCGCTTTGCTCTGGGCAATCTCAATCATCTTAGAAGAGATATCGGTCGCATGTATATGCTTTACATAAGGCGCATGGGCAATGGCGGTGGAGCCCGTCCCACAACCAAACTCCAGAATTTCCATATCCGGTCGAAAGTATTCGCGGGTGATTTGCAGTTTTTTCTGGTAGACCTGTTCATCCGGAACCGGTTTTTTAGAATATTTTTCTGCAATCTTGTCCCAAAAAATCGCTGTAGTGCTCATTGATGAATTCCTCATACTTTTGTGTCGGTTGTTATAGGGTCTGCAAACATATTATCAATGCAAAAATTAATAAACAATGTCATAATTTGTATCTTTTATATACAAATTTGTATGGATTGGCGATCAGTTAAATTCGATTGGAATAGGGCGCGCGCCTTCCTGGTGACCGCCGAAGAAGGTTCACTGTCAGCGGCGGCTCGCGCTCTGGATATGACTCAACCCACCCTGGGGCGTCAGGTGGCGGCTCTTGAAGAGGAGCTTGGCATCGCTTTGTTCGAGCGTGTTGGCAGAGGGATCGAATTGACACCCGGTGGATTGGCGCTGGTTGAACATGTGCGCGCCATGGGTGAGGCGGCAAACCGTGTCTCCCTTATTGCCTCTGGTAAATCTGATTGTTTAGAAGGTAATATTTGTATTTCTGCGACAGAAGCGACGGCGGCATATACTTTACCGCCCATTATTCAAAAGCTGCGGCAAAAGGAACCAGGCATAAATATTGAACTCATTGCAAGCAGCAGCGCCAGTGATCTAAAACGCAGAGAAGCAGACATCGCCATCCGTGGATTCCGTCCAACACAGCTGGATCTGATTGCAAAAAAAGTAAGCGATGCTAAAGCCCACCTTTATGCCACG
This sequence comes from Methylococcaceae bacterium, assembly GCA_006844585.1. Classification (GTDB taxonomy): domain Bacteria; phylum Pseudomonadota; class Gammaproteobacteria; order Methylococcales; family Methylomonadaceae; genus Methylomarinum. The sequence continues at coordinate 8,127 of SPJM01000180.1, forward strand.
CCATCTTATCTGGCAAGTCTTGGTAACCCTGGTTCTCCGATGGAGTTTAGTCATGCAGAGTTTTTGGGATTCAATAAAAGTAATGAATACCTCAATGCGCTTAATGAGAGGGGATTCGAACTGAGCATTAGCAATTTTCCGGTGATGACGGAAAATCATCTGGTGCACTGGGAATTGGTTAAACAAGGCGTCTGTATTGGCGTAATGTCGGAGGACATCGGTGATGCCGAACCCGGAGTGCAGCGGATACTGCCTGATAGCGAACCCTTTACTTTCGAGTTATGGCTGGTTGCCCATCGTGAGTTAAGAACCAGCCGCCGAGTTCGAGTGGTATTTGACTTTTTGGCTGCAGAACTTTCCTGCAGTGAGGTGGGCTAGAAAAATTGATCATCTCAAACCGAAACTTTAGTTGCATAGAAAAGGGATGCAAAAGGCAAGACCTGATACCACTGGTTTTCCTGGTTTTCAAGTTGGCTGAGCCCTTGGTCTGCTACTCGACACTCGATTGGTAATCAGTATAACCTCTATATTTCAATAATTTTGCCAGTAATCAGGCTAGTATTAGGTTGAAAGCAAAGAAAATCATATTCAATCGAGTCTGACCCCATTGGTTTTCTGTTTTTTTTTCGGGTGCGGCTTATTCACCCGAAAGCGGTGCGGCTGTTTCCGGGTTAAATCAAGGGGAATGTGTTATGACCCTCCATATTGTCTCCGTTTAGGCGATATTTCATAAACGACCTGTAAGATGCCGGTTCGGCATTTTTGGCAGCGTTGCGATTTAGGCAAGCTGACCGCCGAGGTGTGGGTTTCGCTTGTTTTGGTTTCCGCGCATGTTGCCGCGGGTTCGTCTCCGTTTTGCAGAGTCTCTCGAATCTGCGCTAATTTTTGCTTGCGGCAGCGGTTGGCTAAAAAACCATAATGGCGAATCCGCATGAAGCCTTTGGGTAAAATATGCAGGAGGAAGCGGCGGATAAACTCGATTCCGTCCAAGGCCATGACTTTGTTTCGGTGATGATCGCTGTAGTCTTTGTAGCGCAGTTCAACTTGGTTTTGGCTGATGCCGAGTATACGCGCATCGCTGATGGCGGTTTTTCGGCTGTAGCGGGCGAGGTATTCGACGACGGTTTCAGGCCGATTCAGACAGGCTTTGCTGTAAACCACCCACTCGGTTTTCATCAGCGCCTTGAGGGTGGCGTCTATTTCACCGGGACGGCTGACCCGGTGCAATTCGCCGCGCTCTGCGACTTGTCGGAGCAGACTGACCAGTTTGCCGCGATAGTAACGCGATAAAGCTTTCACCGGAAACAGGTAGTTGCTTTTCGCCGGGTTCCAGTCGCCGGTTTCGCTCAATGCGCCGCCGGGGATTAAACAATGCAGATGCACATGACGGCTGAGGTTTTGCCCCCAGGTATGCAGTACGGCGGTCATGCCGAGTGTGCCGTTAAGACGTTTGGGATCTTGGCCGAAGGCCTGTAAGGTTGCCCAAACGCTTTGAAACAACAAACGATAAATCAGTTTAGGATGCAGTTCAACCCAGCCATTGAGCTGATGCGGCAAGGTGAAAACGACATGAAAATAGGTGACCGGTAATAGCATCTGGGATTGGCGTTCGCACCAGGCGTGTTGCGCAGCGCCTTGGCATTGTGAACAATGACGATCACGGCAGGAGTGATATTGCGCTTGTTCGACGCCGCAGTGATGGCATTGCAGTTGTAGACCGCCCAAGGCCGGTGTGCGACATTGTTGGATATGCCAACAGGCTTTTTGTTGTGGGGGCGTCAGCGGATGTTGGTTCTGGTATTCAGGCAGAAATCGGTTCAGGAGGGTCTGCACCCCGATCCGGGGGCTCATGAGAAGGTCGCCAGGTCGGCGACTAAGTCCGCGCCGGTTTTGCCTTCTTGATGCCCCGGCGTCCAATGCGCATAACGTAAGGTGGACTGAATATTTTGATGACCCAATTGCCGCTGTAACTGATGTATCGGCAGTCCGGCTTCCAGTTGATGGGTCGCATAAGCATGCCGCAGGCTGTGAATGCCGCCGACCTTGGTGACGCCCGCTTGTTTTTTAGCGCGCTGAAAAACTTTCTGGGCGGTTTCAATCGACATCGGCGCCGCTTTATCGCGGCCTGGAAATATCCATTGCGGCGGACGCTGCCAACGCCAATAATCACGCAATGCGTCCAACAAGGCGGGCGACAACACCAC
>SPJM01000181.1 GCA_006844585.1 Methylococcaceae bacterium
ACACGGTTTGCGGGGCGAATCAGAATATCTGGTTATCGGCGGCGATTACTTGGCTAAAATCACCCATTAGGCGTTTTCGATGATTAATGAATCTATTCTGGATCGCGCATTAGCCGCTTATTTAGGTTTCGCCTGCGGGGATGCGCTGGGCGCTACTGTTGAATTTATGAGTCCGCGCAGCATTCAAAAACGTTACGGCGTTCACCGGGAAATCATCGGCGGCGGCTGGTTAAATCTGCAAGCCGGGCAAGTGACTGATGATACGCAAATGTCGCTGGCTATCGGCGAAGCCATCATACAACATCAAGGTTGGAATATTCAGGCCGTTGCCGACAATTTTGTCGAGTGGCTGGCAAGCGAACCGCCGGATATCGGCAACACTTGCCGCGCAGGGATTTTACGTTATCAACAAACAGGCGAACTTTCCGCCCCGCCGGATGAGCGCGGCGCAGGCAACGGCGCCTGCATGCGCAATCTGCCGGTTGCATTGGCGACTCTTTATAATCCCATAAAATTTGAAACCTGGAGTCTGCAACAAAGCCATATCACTCATAACAACCCCTTATCCGATGGCGCTACGCTTGCCTTGGGTCGAAAAACCCAAGCCTTGATAAAAGGTGAAGAGCTGAATACCTGTCAATCGGAAATCGATACCCTGTTAAAACAGTATCCTCAATTCAATTACCACCCCTACCCCGGCAAATCCAGCGCCTATATTGTTGATACCCTGCAAACCGTATTGCATTATTTTTACCATACTCAATCATTTGAAGAGTGTTTGATCGCCACTGTTAACCAAGGGCAAGACGCCGACACCACCGGCGCATTGGCGGGGATGCTGGCGGGCGCGCATTATGGTTTATCGGCGATTCCATCGCGTTGGCTGGATGTTTTGGATGGGGAGATTTATCAAAGCATTAATCGTCAATGCCGTGAATTACTGAAGCTGGCGGAAAAGGCGGGCAGTGCGCGACCTGCGCGTTAATACATCATTACCTCAATAATTGATAAATTGGGACGCGGGATTTAGCCTGCGCCCCAGGTTTTTAGGATATCATACTGAAAAATTGTTTTTTCTAACAAAAACCAATAGGAAACCCGCCGTTAACAAGCAGAGCAAAGCAGGATCAGGAACAGCAGAGAAGGATACAGGCTGTCCTTGCGCATCCAGCACTTGCATCGTTAAATAAGCATCAGATAGCGTCGTGAACTGAAAATTAAATCCTATACTGACGGGATCACCCAATAATCGGGGCGGCTCAGGTTGAGGATTAAACATTGTCCACGATCCGGGATTGGGTACTCCGCCCGAAGATGTAGTCATATCCAACATGATTGAATACATCAAGGCATTGTTATTGACTACATCCAACACTTGAAATTCATAATGACCGTTGTCAGGAACGCCGGAAGCGCTGATTGCCAAAGGCATACTGGGATGGCTAACAGCAAAATCGATATGCGCCTCGGGATCGGAAGCGGGATAACTCAGCATCGGCTGAGCGGGATTACTCAGATCCAGAATAGAGGGGATAACCGGATCAGGTGGATAAAAACCCAAACGAATCAACGGTTCATTGGTGGTTAAATCTTTGAGTAAAAAAGTATGCGACCAGTCAACATCCACATCGGGAATTATGGCGGCGGAAACGCTTCGGAGCACTAAAAACGAGATTAAAACACAGGAAAACACTATTTTTTTCATAATCAAGCCCTCATTCTGCATTAATGCTGATTCAGATGACTGCCTCACGCCTCTATTATTTAACATGAGTTGACAGAATTAACCAAGCCGCCGAAATATCAGTTGTTTTGCATATAAAAATCCTGATTGCTACTTCGCGCATTTCGATTAGCAATGATCCTAATATCTTAGTCTGCGCAAGTCAAATTTAATGCTGAAACCGAACACGCAACTGGAAAGTAGCCATTATTCGGGACCCAAATGAACTATTATTGAGACTGATTTTATACTCGGTTGATGGTTGAATATTGACAGCGCCCGCCTCATCTAGAGTTGAAACATGAGCCATTATCAATGGCGGCGCCTAAATTGTGTGCATAGTTTGAATAGTAACTGATCAATTTAGTATTATCAAACCACTTGAATTTAACCCGTATTCTTTTGTCATATAACGCGCAATCTCCAGGAAAAAGTAATGACCAGCTCACAACACATTCACCGCCGCTACGAACTGATCCTGAATTCAGCAGGCGAAGGCATTTACGGCCTGGATAAAGATGGCAAAGGCACTTTTGTTAATCAGGCGGCTATTGAGATGTGCGGGTGGACAGAAACGGATGTCATCGGCCAACCGATGCATGCTTTGCATCACCATAGCAAAGCCAACGGTGCGCCTTATCCACAGCATGAGTGCCCCATCTATGCGGCGCTCACTGACGGCGAGGTCCACCATGTCACCGATGAAGTTTTCTGGCGCAAAGACGGCGCTGGTTTTGCCGTCCACTATACCAGTACGCCGATTATTGATAACGGAGAAATCGTTGGCGCAGTGGTGGTATTTCAGGATGTCAGCCGCCTGAAGCAGACTGAATCGGACCTGGCTTTGTTACAAAACCGCCATGAATTGATTTTATCCGCCGCCGGGGAAGGTGTTTGCGGCTTTGATTGCGAAGGCCGGGTGACTTTCGTCAACCCGGCTGCGGCGGCTATGTTGGGCTGGCCTGATCAATCGCCGGAGCATCAAACCGTTCACCATATTATCGGTCGTGATGCGCCCGATCCGGAAGAGTTTTGCCCGGTGCATAATATTCTGCAAGGCAAAAAACGTTTTCAAGGCCGCGATATGCAATTCCGGCGGCGCGACGGCAGCCATTTTCCGGTAGACTTCATCAGCACGCCGATAATGGAAGACAATTGCATTATCGGCATCGTTGTGGTGTTCAGCGATATCAGCAAGCGCAAGCAGGCGGAAGAAAAATTAAAACGCGCCCTTGCTGAAATCGAGCAATTAAAAAACCGTTTGCAGGCGGAAAACACGTATTTGCAGGAACAAATCAATTTGAATCATGGCTTTGAAGATATTTTAGGACAAAGCAATGCCTTAAAAAGCGTTTTACATCAAGTCGAACAAGTTGCGCCGACTGAAACCACCGTGCTGATTCAGGGCGAAACCGGCTCAGGCAAGGAATTAATCGCCCGCGCCCTGCACACGCTTAGTCTGCGTAGCGATTATACCTTGGTGAAAGTCAATTGCGCCGCCCTGCCCGCCAACTTGATTGAAAGCGAATTATTCGGCCATGAGAAAGGCAGCTTTACCGGCGCGACCTCCAGGCGCATAGGCCGTTTTGAGCTGGCCGATAAAGGCGCGATTTTTCTGGATGAAATCGGCGAACTGCCACTGGAGTTGCAAGCCAAGTTATTGCGCGTGTTACAGGAAAGTGAGATTGAACGGCTGGGCGATTCCAAGACCATCAAAATCAATGTGCGGGTGATCGCCGCCACTCATCGGGATTTAAAGCAAATGGTAACGCAAGGCCGGTTTAGAGAGGATCTTTTTTATCGCTTGAGCGTGTTCCCTTTACGCCTGCCGCCGCTAAGGGAACGGCGGGATGATATTGCCTTGTTGGCGCAATTTTTTGTTAATAAATATGTCGCTAAAACCGGGAAAAATAAGCTGACGGTATCTGAATCCGTTATGCAACGCTTAAGCCGTTATCCCTGGCCGGGCAATGTCCGCGAATTGGAAAACGTAATTGAACGGGCGGTGATTCTATCGCCGGAAGATCGTTTACAGATTCCCGATTTGGAAATAGCCGCAGCGCCGCCGCACAATACGGAAGATGAAATTCTGCCCTTAGCGGAAATGGAGAAGCGGCATATTATTAAAACCCTGCAACAAACCGATTGGCGGATTTCCGGCGAACAAGGCGCGGCGACCTTATTACATATGCACCCGAATACCCTGCGTTCGCGGATGAGCAAGTTGGGGATAAGACGCGCTGTTACGCCTGCGTGAAGCGGCTCAATATATGAATGGGATTGCTACGCAGGTAGTGAGGAAGTAAAAGTATCCAATGTAAGTTGGGATGGACGCTTTCACAGTCTCAACAATTTCCTCACCCCAGCCATAGATTTACCGGCTTACGCAAGCTTCATCCGAATACCGATGTACACAGCCTTTCATATTTTTACGATATTTCGTAAACAGATCGCTTCTACATGCAACTGCGCAACCCTCCTAAATAAACACAAGTTATTGTTTTAACTGATTAAATAATAAAATTTAATAACTGGCACAGCTTCTGCAATAACTGTTTTGTCTTTTTACAAAACAGGAGCAGCAAATGTCACAATTTACCCAATACAGCCCAATCAACGCGCCGGAAGCCTCGAAACCCTTATTACAAAAAGCGCAGCAACAAATCGGATTTATTCCCAATTTACTTGCCATCATGGCGGCCTCACCCGCCGCTCTGGAATCTTATCTGGATTTAACCGCATTGTTTGACAAAACCGCATTCAGCGCCATTGAACGGCAATTTCTGTTGCTGACCATCAGTCGCCAACGCGATTGCTGTTATTGCCTGGCCGCGCACAGCACGGTGGCGAAAATGCAGCATGCGCCCGATGCTGTGATAGAGGCCGTGTATTACAAACAAGCCGTCGATGATGAACGGTTAGAAGCGCTGAGAACTTTTGCGCTGACAGTATTAGATAAGCAGGGATTGGTAGACGATGCCGCATTACACGCTTTTTATCAAGCGGGATTCAAGCAACAACAGGCTTTGGAAGTAGTGCTGGCGATCAGTTTTAAAACCTTGAGCAATTTCACCAGTCATTTAACCAATGCGCCGATAGACAAACCCTTTTTAGCCGGATTGCCGGACAATGCGGATAGCTGTCTGCAACAGGCGGTATTGCTTATTTGCTTAGATTAGCCATTCAAGAACGCCAACAACTTTAATAATCCTGAAAATAGGAGAACTGTCATGAACGATGTCACCATTTTAACCCATCAAACCTGTAGTTATTGCCATGCCGCTAAAAACCTGTTGCGACAACAAGGCATAGATTATCAGGAAGTCGATTTGATCGAAGGCGGCGAAGAAGCTGCGGAATTGTTGCAACGCAGCGGTGGGCGCACTGTTCCACAAGTTTTTATCGACCAAAACCCGATAGGCGGATACACCGAACTCAGCGAGATTATCGCTAACAATGCGTTAATTTAATTAACGCCACCCATTTACATTGAAAACTAGGAAACACTATGGCTACTTTAAAACTCTACCGTCACCCCTTATCCGGCAATGCCCATCGGGTGGAATTCTTTATCTCTATATTGGGCTTGAGAGCTGATTATATAGATGTGGATTTAATGCAAGGCGAACAAAGAAAAGCCGACTTTTTGCAAAAAAATATTTTCGGTCAAGTGCCGGTTTTGGTGGACGGCGATAAAACCATCGCCGATTCCAACGCCATTCTGGTTTATTTAGCCAGCCAGTATGACTACGACCATATCTGGCTGCCTATTGAACCGGCCAAAGCCGCTGAAGTACAACGTTTCTTATCGCTTGCGCAAGGCCCTGTCATGCAAGGCCCGGCCAATGCGCGGTTGGTTACCCTGTTCGGCGCCGCCCTGGATCATCAGCGGGCGATTGAAACAGCACATAAATTATTCAATACCCTGGAAGAACATTTGGCGGATCGCTTGTGGCTGGCCGTCGATCACCCGACCCTCGCCGATATAGCCAATTACACTTATATCGCCCATGCCCCGGAAGGTAATGTATCGCTGCAAAATTACCCGAATATTCGGGCCTGGTTAAATCGGGTGGAAGCCTTATCCGGCTTTGTACCCATGCAGCGTTGTGAGATTGGCTTGGCTGCTTGATGGTGAACAACTTTCTTGTAACTGGCGCATGGGGTTAATGACCTGAATTTTCATCTGCTTCATGCCGCCGAAGACAGACTAAAGTCTGTCCTACTTATACTTCGCACGGTTACGAATACGGATTTTATAGCGAGGTGTTTTTGGCCGATAGAAAACCGCAACCGTGGTCACGTGAAGTATAAGTAGGTCGGACTTTAGTCCGACACCTTAAGACTGAGGAATGTATAGCGCCTTACCCGTAAACGACAAAAACAACATTTAAAAAAAACCGGAGCGCCCATCATGAATGCCATCAACAAGCAAACGTTATCTCCATTTCACCAAGGCGAACAGGCCATTCAACAACGTTTAGGCGTGCGCGACAAAATGGAGCGTTTCGGTAGTCAGGTAATACGCGACTACATGCCGGAACAGCACCGGGAGTTTTATCAAAACCTGTCATATGTTTTTATCGGCTACACAGATTTGAATAACCGACCTCAGGCGACGATGTTATGGGGTGCGCCGGGGTTTATCGAATCGCTGTCGCCCACTCAACTGATCATCAACGCCCCGACATTGGCTGGCGATTCGGTGATGCGGCATTTACCAGCAGGCGCAAAAATCGGCCTGCTGGGCATTGATTTACAAACGCGTCGCCGCAATCGCTTATCCGCGCGACTCATTCAATTAACAGACACATCGATCAAGCTGTCGGTGGAACAAGCATTCGGTAATTGCCCGCAATATATACAACAACGCGGCCTTGAACATATTCAGCCACCCACCCTGTCAACGGCTTCAACAAGCGACATCGAGCATCTTAACGCCGCCGCCATTCAACTTATCAAACAAAGCGATACTTTCTTTGTCGCCAGCGCCTATCAACTAAGCGGAAGTCGCAATGAAGGCGCTGATATTTCGCATCGCGGCGGCCAACCGGGTTTTGTGCGGGTTGATGATGATCAAACACTCACTATCCCCGATTACGCCGGTAATTTCCATTTCAATACTTTGGGCAATTTTCTGCTTAATCCTCAAGCCGGTTTATTATTTATTGATTTCAAACAGGGCCATTTACTCAGTCTGAGCGGTCGCGCTGAAATTTTATGGGATACCGATGAAAATCGTTTCTTCAACGGCGCTGAACGATTGTGGCGATTTCATCTACAACAGGGGCAATGGCGATACCATGCGCTGCCCTTGCGCTGGGATTTACAAAGCTATTCCCCCAACACTCGGCTCACCGGCAACTGGGAACAAGCCGAAGCCGCCCGGAATGCTTATCAACTGAGAAAGCAATGGCAGAGCTACCAAATTAGTCGTATTGTGGATGAAACCCCCGGCATTAAATCTTTCTACCTCAAACCGCCCTCGGCTCAACAACCGCAATTCAAAGCCGGACAGTATTTAACCCTGAAAGCGATGATCAACGGCAAACAACAGATCAGAACCTACTCCCTATCCAGCGCGCCGGACGATGACTTTTATCGCATCAGCGTTAAACTGGAAAACGGCAATGGAGATCATCCGCCGGGCGTTTTCTCCGGTTTTTTACATGAACGCAGCCAAAGCGACGATACAATTCTGGCCAAAGCGCCAGACGGCGCTTTTGTGTTCGCCACTCCGCCCGAACGCCCCGCCGTATTGATCGCCGCCGGGATAGGCATTACCCCCATGTTATCGATGATTCGACAGGCTTTACATGAAGCAGTACGTCATCGCAATCAGCCCAAGCTGACTCTGCTGTGTTCGGTGCGTAATCTACAACAACGCGCCTTTTATACTGAACTCAATGCATTAGTACAACAATCGCCGGATGCGCTTAAAATATACTGGACCATTTCCCAACCCGAAGCTGATACCGAAAGCATGCCGCCCAATACCTTTCAAGGCAGGATTACAAAACGCCTGTTGCAAAGCATCATCCCATCGCAAGATTGCGATGTTTATTTATGCGGACCCGATAATTTCATGCAGACACAATATACCTGGCTCAGAGATCTCGACATTGCCGACGCTAATATTTTTAGCGAATCCTTTGGCCCCGCCACACTGATGCGCGAACAATCCGCAACCGATCATGAACCCATCGCCGAACAAGCTGTGATTCATTTCAGTCGGAGCCAAACAGAATTAATCTGGTCTAAAAACGACGGCTATTTACTGGATTTTGCCGAACAACACGGCTTACAACCCGATTTTTCTTGTCGCAACGGCCAATGCGGCGCATGTAAAGTCAAAATTACGCAGGGACAAGTGGCGCACAAAGCGCATAGCGCTGCATTAAATGATGGTGAAATTTTACTCTGTTGCGCTCAACCGAAAGCCACTCCCCAACATGAAACGCCAAAGTTAAGTATTGAGTGTTAAACGATTCTATAATTCCAGCGAGGATAAAAATGATCACGCCAACAACCATAGACCATATTGTTCTCAGAACAGATCGCTACCAAGCCCTCATCGACTTTTATTGCCAAATACTCGGCTGCTCATTGGAGCGGCAATTGTCTGCTGAATTCGGATTAACCCAACTGAGAGCCGGAAACGCATTAATCGACATTGTTGATGTTAACGGCCAACTGGGTCAAACCGGCGGGCCTGCGCCCAAACCCGTCGGCAATAATGTCGATCATTTTTGTCTGCAAATAGAAAAAGTAGAGGAAGAACAACTGATTGCTTTTTTAAAAGAAAATGCCGTAGATTGTAGTGAATTTAAAGAACGATACGGCGCGCAAGGCATGGGACGATCAATTTATATAAAAGACTGTGTCGGCAATCAAGTCGAACTACGCTTTAGCAAGTGAAAAAGCGCTTATTTTTCCCGCGTCTGAGCGTAGAAACAAGCCATAATCAGAACTGTGTACATATACACAGAAGCTGTGGATAACTTTGTGCATAAACGCTTATTAACCGTTTCAAACAGGCGTAATTTCTGGCATTGGCTTAAATTGCCTATAATTTACACAAAACTGTAATATAATATTAAATCAATAACTTAGCTAAAAAAACTACTTTATGTCCGCTAATTTATTGATCTGCAAAGCTTCCTAGACTGTCAAGAATTATTTCACTTCTATGCTGTGTATTTCCCTGTTTGATACAGATCAAGTAAACGTTTGAGATTGCGCATAAACGGCATCAAAAATCGCTTCTAATTGCGGATGCGCCCCGCGCAAACCATCAATCACCTTTTTCGCCCAATCAAAATAGGTTTGTTTGCGCTGTGCCGACCAACCGGCGGGCGGCATGGTTAAAATATCGCGTAAATTGCAGATTTTATCCGCCAATTTCACTAATTTTGCTTCATGTGATATATGCGGCGCATGTTCAATTTGCTGCTGCTTACGCTCCGCGCTCTTTAAATTCTTATCATCGCTGACTTCCAAAACGATGGACATAATTTTAGCGCCGAAGACTTGCTCAAGCTCTTCCGCCGTGGTTTTAGTGTCTTCTATCGTGTCATGCAAAATCGCCGCGCATAAAACATCAATATCATCTACCCCGCCCTCATGACTCAGCACATTCGCCAAAGCGATCGGGTGGTTAATATAGGGTGAGGCTTCCACATCTTTACGCCGCTGCCGCCGATGTTTTTCAGCTGCAAAAGCGACCGCTTTAATAAAATTCGCTAAATGCTTATCTTGTTTATTCATACTTTTGTCATTAACTCAATTAAAATTGATGCTGTGTATGCTTGGAGCTTTCCCTCCAGGCAATTTTTGAAATCGGCTTTAAAATGAATATTCATTATAATTTGGTCTGGGTGTTTGGCGAAAGTTTACGTTTCAAAGCTGCAAATATTGAACTTCGGATAGAATAGAAAAAAACAAAGATAAAGGACATTAATGGGTCATTCCGTACATAACAAACTCGTTTCATTTATTAAGAACATTGCCGACGACTGTTTGCGCGATGTTTACGTGCGCGGCAAATACCGTGACGTTATCTTGCCGATGGTGGTCTTGCGCAGACTGGACACTCTGCTTGAGACTGGCAAAGAAGCGGTGATGCAAGAAGTAAAATTCTAGCAAGCAGAAATGCAGGCGACCGAATCTCTACGGCAAAAAAAATCAATGACTAGACTTACGCCATTTGTAAGTCGGTGATGATGATTAAGGGCAATGAAGAAATGGCTGACGCCGCCCCACGATCCAGCGATGGTCAGCAAAATGAAATCGCCGCAGGTTTCCCCTTTTGGAGTTAGTTTTTATTGATGGGTTGTTGATTTTGAGTAGGAACTATACAGCTTGTTACTTATAAGTAATTGTATTTTATATGAATATTTTGTTGATGGATTGTTGATTTAGCATTGTTAATTCAACTTAATACACTTTTGGAATGGTTTTAACAGGAATGGTCGCCTATTGTAGACCGGGCGATACGATCACCTCTCTCTACTGAATAGTAGGTGAGCGACGAATATGCTAACAAAATTAGTAACTACTCAGCGTCTTTTGACATTTAATATCAGTCACTTACTCCAGAAGACGCCGTATATACATCCATGTAGGCTTGAATGTGACATCCATGTCACATACACTTCTTACGTAAACGACTGATATTAAATTATTTTTGTTATTTGAATTACGCTGAGTAGTTACCAATTATGAATGT
>SPJM01000182.1 GCA_006844585.1 Methylococcaceae bacterium
AGGCGCTCATTTACACAACACCATTGCTTTTAGTCATGGCCATCATGCCATACTCAGCGCCCATATCGGCGACCTTGAAAATTACCAGACTCGCCGCTTATTCAATGAAACCGCATCGGATATGCAGCGTTTTTTTAAACGCAAACCGCAACGATTTATTACCGATTTACATGCCGATTACGCAAGCAGCCTATCCCTAGCTAAACAAACATCGCCCCAAGCCCCCCTAAAAGTACAACATCATTACGCGCATATTTTATCTTGCATGGCCGAACACGGCTTGCTGCCGCCATTGCTAGGCATTGCCTGGGACGGCGCCGGGTTGGGTGACGATGGCTGTTTATGGGGAGGAGAATTTTTACAGATTAACGATAAAGGATACAGCCGTTTTGCGCATTTAAAGCCTTTTCCGCTGCCCGGCGGCGAAAAGGCCATTCAGGAGCCGCGGCGCGCTGCTTTAGGACTGCTTTACGCCAGTCAGGCCGTCGATAGCGATGCTTGGCGAAACCTGCCCTTCAGCGCATTTGAACGACAGACTTTGCTGGCGGCGCTGAAACAAGGCGTCAATACGCCCACATCGACCAGCATGGGACGCTTATTTGACGCCGTCGCCGCCTTATTGGATTTATCTCAGATTAATCATTATCAGGGACAAGCGGCCATGACTCTGGAACAATGCGCCATGCAGCATGATAATATCGACGCTTATCCGTTCCGGATTAGCGATGAACAACCCTTCATATTGGATTGGCGGCCAATATTACAAGGCATCAGCGAAGATTTATTACATTTTCCGCGTGAATATATCGCCAAAAAATTTCATAATACATTAGTCGACATGATTTTGAATTGCGCGCTACGCGCCGAGCAACCGATGATTGTATTAAGCGGCGGCTGCTTTCAAAATGCTTATTTAACCGAAACGGCTTTACAAAAACTCAATGCAGCAGGATTCCAAGTCTACCGCCATCAACAAATTCCACCCAATGACGGCGGCCTGGCCTTGGGTCAGCTCGCTGCAAGCCAATATTTGAAGGAATAATTATGTGCCTGGCCACACCCGGACGCATTGTCCAAATAAACAAAAGCAACGATCCGATGAACAGCAAAGGCTTGGTCAATTTTGCCGGAATCAGTCGGGAAATCAGTCTCGCCTATGTGCCGGAAGCGCAAGTCGGCGACTATGTGATTGTCCATGCCGGACTGGCTTTGTCCTTGCTGGACGAACATGAAGCGCGGGAAAGCCTTTCAGCGATACAACAATTGCAGACAAAATGACTTGAATGAAATATCAACAAGAATTCCGCGACCCAAAGCTGGCTCACCAGTGGATTGAAGCCATTCGAGAAACCAGCAAGCAGCCTTGGAAAATTATGGAAGTCTGCGGCGGCCAAACCCATAGTTTGCTTAAACACGGCATAGACCAATTATTGGCTGGGTCGGTGGAATTAATTCACGGTCCCGGCTGCCCGGTCTGCGTGACGCCAATCGCCACTATTGACAATGCCTTGGCTATCGCCCAACAAGACAATGTGATCTTTTGCAGCTTTGGCGATATGTTGCGGGTGCCCGGCTCAGAAAGCGACTTATTGAGTCTGAAAGCGCAAGGCGCGGATATCCGAATTGTTTATTCGCCCATGGATGCCTTAAGCCTGGCCCAAGAACACCCTCAACGTGAAGTCGTTTTTTTCGGCGTCGGTTTTGAAACGACTGCCCCGGCCACCGCATTAACCGTTTATCAAGCGCGCCAATTGAATTTGGCTAACTTCAGTCTGCTCTGCGCGCATTTTCGTGTGCCGCCTATCATCGATGCTTTGCTGGATGCCGGAGATTGTGAAATTCAAGGTTTTTTAGGCGCGGGTCATGTCTGTACGGTGATGGGTTATCAGGAATATCTGCCGCTGGCGGAACAATACCGGACGCCTATCGTGATTACCGGATTCGAACCGGTGGATTTATTACAAGGCATCCATAGAACGGTGCAGCAATTGGAAACGAAGCAATATAGCGTCGAAAATCAATATGCCCGAGTGGTCAAACCGGATGGTAATCGCCAAGCCCGGGAGTTAATTAATACGGTCTTTACCCCGGTAGATGCCGAATGGCGAGGGCTGGGCAAAGTCGCCGACAGCGGTCTGACCTTAGTCGAGGAATTCCGCCCGTGGAACGCTGAATATCGTTTTTCGGTAAAGCCCGCCGCCCAGCGCCAATCAATGGTTTGCCGCAGCGGCGAGGTGCTGAAAGGATTAATCAAACCACCCGCCTGCGGTGAATTCGGCGTTAACTGCACGCCTGATCACCCTTTGGGCGCAACCATGGTTTCTTCCGAGGGCGCTTGCGCCGCCTATTATCATTATCGAAAACTACCCCATGTCTGAACAAAATTGTCCATTACCTTTATCCTATCAACACATCGTGATGGCGCATGGCGGCGGCGGTCGCCTGATGCAACAACTATTGGATGACTTAATTCAACCGGCTTTCGACAACCCCTTATTAAAACAAAAGCTTGATAGTGCGGTGCTGGAAATCCAAGCAGGCAAAATCAGCTTCACCACCGATTCCTATGTCATCAAACCGCTGTTTTTTCCAGGCGGCGATATTGGCAAACTGGCGGTATGCGGAACGCTCAATGACTTAGCGATGAGCGGCGCCCGCCCTTTATATCTGAGCTGCTCGCTGATTATCGAAGAAGGCTTCGCCATAGCTGATTTACAGAAAATTTTAGCCTCCATGCAGCAAACCGCCGCCCAAGCCGGGGTCGCCATTGTGACCGGCGACACCAAGGTTGTTAATAAAGGCCAGGCTGACGGGGTTTACATCAATACCTCGGGAATCGGCGTAATTGACAGCTCAATCAAAATCAACCCTCAGGCCGTGAAAACCGGCGACTGCATTCTCGTTAACAGCGATCTGGGGCGACATGGAATGGCGGTAATGCTGGAGCGCGACAATTTACAGTTTGCCCATCCGCTACAAAGCGATTGCGCCGATTTATCCGGCCTGGTCGGCGAACTGTTAGCCGAAAACATTGAAATCCATTGTCTGCGCGATTTAACGCGCGGCGGGCTGGCCGCAGCCTTAATTGAAATCGCCGCCAGCGCTGGACTCCATTTTGAAATAAATGAAGCCGCCATACCGATCAACGAACATGTGCAAAGCGCCTGCGAAGTACTGGGTTTTGATCCGCTGACTATCGCTAATGAAGGCGCAATGGCCTTATTTGTTCCCGAATCGGGAGTTGATGACGCCTTCAAAGTCTTAAGCCGACATCCTTTAGGAAAGTCAGCCAGACTGATTGGTAAAGTAGTGGAAAAAGACCAACACGGTTTGGTGACCTTAAAAAATGCTTTGGGCGTTAGCCGGGTTTTGGATTTATTTAGCGGCGAGCAATTTCCCAGGATTTGTTAACCATGTATATCAATTGCTTATGAATTTAAAATCGAAAGCTGGGTTAACGCCTAAAATCAATAATGCGGCGGAATCTCGAATCTAGGATCCACATTGCCGTCAGGGTTCGATAAAGCTTTGATTTTATCGTGCAACAACATACAAGTCTCTTCCAATTTGCTGATTTGTTTTTGCTGACTGGCTATTGTGGAACTCAAGCTCTCCATCATTTCTTCCTGATAGGCCATTTTGATTTCCAGTTCTACTATGCGTTGTTCGCTCATTGATCCTCTACTATGTGTGTATAGCCTAACTTTTCAATCAACAAAATCGCTTCATCATTGCTTAATTGTCCTAAAATACGCACCCGCTTACTATCCAAATCCGCATCAACATCTTTAACCGTCGGCAACCGTTTAAAAGCAATTTCAATCAATGCCGCACAAGCCGGACAGCTCATCCCCTCCACCAACAAGGAAAGTTCCTTTAACTGATCAAATTGTTGCGGGCTTTCAAGCTTGGCCTTGACTCTGGGCTTTTTTTCGATATTGCTTAAAATGGTTTCCAATGCTGAATAAACCGGCTCGATATCCATATCAGCTAATTTGATGCTAACTCGCCCGGTTTGATCATCCACTTTGACAGACAACACTTCCGGTCGTTTCGCCAATAAAATCTTAAATAAAGCCGCTCTCTCATGATCCGCTTTAATCACTTCGGATAACAAAGTTAAGCGATCATGCTCCTTTTTCTCAATAAAAAAATGTTGAAAGCGTCCTATCCTCTCCGTCATATTTCCCATGCATTTTCACTATTTTAATAATCTTATTTTAACAAAATGTCTGGAAGCAAACAAAAACCCGCTCAATAATTCTTAACATTTTAATCTTCATGGTTGCGAATGAGCTTTATCTCATCAAGGCTAACACATGCGCCTGAACGCTGTTGGCTAATGCCTTTAACTGGTAACCGCCCTCCAAAACCGAAATAATCCGTCCCTCACAAACCTCTTTAGCAATTTTCTTTATTTCGCCGGTGAGCCAGGCATAATCAGCTTCAACAAGCTGGATACCGCCTAATGGATCGTCTTTGTGAGCGTCAAAACCGGCTGAAATTAACATTAACTCCGGCTTGAATTTTCTCACTGCCGGGAAAATTTTTTCATTGTATAAACGCCGTAATTCAGCCCCGTTGGTTCCGGTTTTCAGCGGTACATTAATAATATTGCCCATCCCGGTTTCCGAAGCGAAACCCGTGCCCGGATAGTTGGGCATTTCATGACTGGAAGCAAACAGTACGGCGGGGTTCTTCTCAAATGTTGTTTGCGTACCATTGCCATGATGCACATCGAAATCTATGATTGCAACGCGTTTTAAAGCATATTGCCGCAAAGCGTAAAGCGCGGCAATCGCCACATTATTGAATAAACAAAACCCCATTGACCTGCCCGGCTCTGCATGATGGCCCGGCGGACGCACTGCGCAAAATGCATTCTCCGCCGCGCCGGCGATAAGCTGATCAACGGCGTCGCAAACCGCGCTCACTGCTAGTTGTGCGGCCATTGCGGAACCCGGCGATAATTGGGTATCAGCGTCGATAGGCAGTATTTGCCCTTCATCCGGTTTCTGTAGATTTTGCTGAATCAATGCTTGCGTATGATTCAAGCGCAATAATTCCTCAATACGCGGCGAAATTTTCGGCGCTTTTCGGGTCAAACTTGAAAAAGATGCTGATTGTAAAGCGCTATCTATAGCTAATAACCTATCCGGCGATTCGGGATGGCCGTCACCGGTGAGATGATTCAGGAATTTTTCATGATAATAATATAATGTACTCATGTCATCATCCTATAAATTTTATTGCCTGATAACAGTCGAAAATCATGTTCAATACTTTAAAATTTTTCGTTCGCCCTAAACTGACTATGCGTTTCAACTGTTTTCTGATTATAGGGTTAATTTGTTCCGCTTGCATGCCTAAATATTACCCTGCCGGTGAAACAATCACTCAGGCTCGAATGACTAATAATGCTTATCTCACGAATGACGGCGTTCAATTACCGCTCACACGATGGGAGCCTGAAAAACCGGCGGCGCAAGCGATTATCATCGCGGTACATGGTTTTAATGATTACAGCCGTTTTTTTAATCAAGCGGCGACATTCTTACAGCAACATCAAGTTTTATCATTCGCCTATGATCAACGCGGCTTCGGCGGCAGTCCCAATCGCGGTCTGTGGGCCGGTAAGGAAACTTATGTCAATGATTTGCATGTTTTTGTTCAAACCGTCAGCCGCCAATATCCAACCACACCCATTTATTTACTCGGCGCCAGCATGGGCGGCGCAGTAGTGATATCGACTATCAGTCATGCCCAACCGTTACCGATAGCCGGGGCCATTCTGGTCGCCCCCGCAGTATGGGATCGCTCCAGCATGCCGTGGTATCAAACCGCCTTATTGAGTCTGTTATCGCATACAACGCCGTGGATGACTTTAACCGGCGGTAGTCTGGAAATCATCCCATCCGATAATATTGAAATGTTAAGGGCTTTCTCCAAAGACCCTTTGATCATTAAAGAAACCCGGGTGGAAAGTATTTACGGGGTGACGAATTTAATGGATTTGGCGATGTCGCGTAGCGAACACATTAATACGCCGACCTTATTTTTATACGGCGAAAAAGATGAGATTATCCCCAAGCAGCCGACCTTACAGTTTTTACAAAAAATGCAGAACGTAAATAAACCCGACCAACAAATCGCCTTTTATGAGAACGGTTTTCATATGTTGCTGAGGGATTTGCAAGCTGAAACCGTTTGGCTGGATATCGTCGATTGGATCAAAAGCCGTCCGGTGCGTTTATCATCCGGAGCCGACCAACGCGCTTTAGAAATTCTCAGTAATTAAAATCGGAATTCGCCGCCGAAACCAAATCAAATAGACGCTTCCATTCCTCATCCAAAGAATTGTCCGGCATCTCAACATTAGCGCGCTCATACCAATAACGCGCATTGGATAAGTCCCCTTCAACCCGGTGCAAATAACCATGAATTAAACAAGCCCATTGATCGCCGTAATTTTGCACAATCTCATGCGCCTCATCCCAACGATTTTGCATCGCTAATTCCAGCACATTCAAATAATCACAACTCATTATTCGCTCCGATTCAATTCATGTTCAATTAAGTCGGTAATGACATTTACCGTTTTCAGCGCAAATTCGATATTGATTGTTTCCAGCTTATCCTCGCCTTTGAAACAATGATAGTTCGGATTCCTAAAGTCCGCAGTATCGGTAATCATCATCGCCGCTATCTCGGCATCCCAAAATGAGGAATGGTCGGAACGGTGTAAATCAGCCAACTGCGGCAAACTTTTCATCAAGCCATTCAGCTCTAAACCGATATATGTCATTTGCCTTTGTTCTGCGATAGCTTCCAGCGCCTGTATCCTGTTTGCAGCTATATCATCGTAAACCAATAAGGTAAAGTCGCCTCGGAATTGCTTATCCTTAATTTGATTCACTTGCTCAGGAAAAACTTTATCAAATCCTGCCGGAATTGACTGACTGTCCGCTTCGGCGCTGAAATAAGCGATCATTTCATAAACGTAACTCATTTCAATACCGCTGGCATGCTCGTCGAGAAATGCTCTTGAACCCGCCAAATTATTTTCTTCCTGATCCCAACAAGCCAACATCAAAGTTTTATCAAATTGTTTATCCGCCAGCAATTCGGCCGATTCCAAAACCCCGGCTACACCGCTGGCGTTATCATCGGCGCCGTTACAATTGGGGACGGTGTCATAATGCGCTGAGAGCATTATTTTTTGTTGTGGGTGTTTGCTTCCATCTTTATAAGCAATCACATTAACGCCACCGTTAAATGACTGTAACTCAACGCGATACCCCAGTTCGCCCAATCTTTCAGCACACAACTTGCGCACCGCCGAATGATGTTCTGATCCGGGTGTTCTCGGCGCTTGCGCCATAAAGGCTAAATCCCGCCGATAGCGTTCCGCCTGCTGTTCACTATCCGAACGATTAAGCATACAGCCCCCGATGATTACGCTTATGGCAAGCGCCGCCGATAAACAAAACTTCATGGCCTTGAAGAGAACTATTCGTCAGTTGCAGAATTCGGCTTTTTGGTTTCCCGAATGTGCTGCATTTGTTTTTTGACTACATGCTTAATCAATAACTCACGGTCGTCTTCTTTCATCTCAACATAATCCACACCGATTTGATAAGGCGATTCACTGTCCGAAGGATTATTTTTACAATATATCACCTGACCATAAGCAACAATGACAGCCAAACAAGAAGTCAACATAATTTTAATTTCCAGAAAACAATTTTCCGGAATTTTCTCATCGGCATCAAAAGCGATGCCTGATGCGCTTAAATTGACATTATGGGTATCGTGTTCGGCAAAATCGGCATGTTGCGACATCAAGGCCTGAGCAATCAAATTGATCTTGGCGTCCAGAATTTTTAGATACGCCAAAACCTCATGATCGCCGCGTTCAAGCCGGGCGGCCGCCACCTTGCCCTCTTCCGATAAGGCATCCAGAGCCGCTGCTAAGGAACAGTTACTGAGCACGTCATCAGACATATAATGCACAGACTTAACGGTTTGCTCATCAACAATTTTGTAAAATAAATTGATTTTATCTTCGATACGGAAAAAACGTCTTCTTTCCTTTGTTGGCGTATTCATGTTATTTCCAAGTAATTAATTTACGGCTTTTTCTTCTTCACGCTGCTGAATAATTTCGGCAACCTTTTCTTGACCCAAACCGAGTGTCGGATCTTCCTGTTCGATAATGATTTCCACCCGTCTATTGATTGCCCTATTCCTGGCGCTGTCATTTTTCACCAACGGCTGGGTTTCGGCATAGCCTTGGATCACAATACGCTTAGGATCGGTTTTTTTATTCTTCAACATAAAATGCGCCACAGTCACTGAACGCGAAGCCGATAATTCCCAATTGGAGCGAAACCAATCCGTAGAAATCGGAATGTTATCGGTATGCCCGGCGACATTGACCGTACCGTCGGTATCATTAACGGATTGAGTGATTTTTTTCATCACCGGTTCAAATCCGGACTTTAATTCAGCGCTGCCGGAGGGAAACGAGCCTTTTTCATTAATGCGAATAATAATCTTCAATGAATCCGTTTCCACCGTCACCAAACCCTGCTCAATTTCCTTATCCAGAGATTCTTTAATCTGTTCGGCCTGATCTTCAATTTGCTCAATGATCTCTTCCATGATCTGCTTTTTCACCTCTTCCATTTCCTTCACCGTCACATCCAATTCGGTCGTTTCCTGATTAGTGGATTGCTTGACTTCATTAATCAAGGTCGGCTCAGTTTGCGCCGGCGAAAAATGCTGGGCGATAATACTAGTGCCCATCGGCGTTTGATCGGCGGGTATATCTCTTTGCACCCCGAACGCATTCATCATGGATTCGGACATCCGTTTGAATTTATTGGCGTCCATAGTCGCAAAAGACAGCAATAGCACAAAGAAACACATCAATAACGACATTAAATCGGCGAAGGTCGCCAACCATAAAGGCGCCCCCACCGGGGGGCATTTGGGACAATCTTCAGCCATTGCTTAATCTCCCGTTTTCCGCTTTTTCTCGGAAATATATGAATATAATAATGCTTCCAACACTTTTGGATTCATCCCTTCTTGTATTCCGGTTATGGTATCCAAAATCAAATCTTTGTTGGCTTTTTCATAAATTAACACATAAGCCAACTTATCCACCATCGGCAAAGCGAAACAGTTCGCCACCATCGCTCCGTACAAAGTGGTCAGCAAGGCAACCGCCATCGCCGGGCCGATACTGGCCGGGTCTGACATATTCGCCAACATCTGCACCAAACCCACCAAAGTACCGATCATCCCCATCGCGGGCGCTAAATCGCCGACTCCTTTCCACATATCCTGACCGACTTCGTTACGACTGACCATTAAATCAATATCTTGCTGCAACATTCTTTTAACGAATGCCGGTTCATGCCCATCCACACATAGACTGATGCCTTTTTGCATAAATTCATTGGAAACATTCTCCCCCTCCAACGCCAATAAACCGTTTTTACGGGCAACATCCGCCAGCCGCACCGCATCTTCAATTAATTTAACCGGATCTTCTTTTTTGTTGAGAAAAGCCTTCATCAAAATCCCGAAAGACCGCAAAAAATCAGCTAACGGAATCCGCATTAAAGTTACGCCGAATGTCCCGCCGATCACAATCAACAATGACGGCATATTGACAAACAACATCACATCGCCGCCGGTTGCAATCGCCGCGACGATAATCCCTATTCCTAATAAAAAGCCAACTAAGGATGCAATATCCACGTTTTACCCCTATTCGTAATTATCCAGAAAATGAAACTATTTAGCTCAGCCAAAAGATCTTTTTTTAATCCTAAAAACGATAAGCAACATTATTTATTAATACATAATGTAGCGGCTCATTGAGCTATTTATTAAATACAGTAATTCTAGTAGATCTGTCGGAAAATTTTATGGGGATTTTTGCTTTCCGCCATTTTCAAAACCACTTTGTCTCATGAAAAAACAATCCAATCTACTTTCCTGCTATGATATTAAATCTCGAAATATATTGAGTGACCATGCAACGGGCTTCCGGATTCAATTCCTATCAAGTTTTATGGCTAGGCTTAATTTGCTTTTTTATACTCAGCATCGCATTCAGCTTATTAACAGTTCAGTCATTAAAACCCGTCTCCGGCATACTGCAAAAAGATTTACAAGCCGCCGCCAAAAGCACCTTTTATGACCGCAACGGACAAGCCATCAATGTCACTTACCAATCCAAATGGAATACAACTAATTGGGTAAGTTTAGACAACATCCCCAAATTTCTCCAACAATCCTTTATTCTTGCTGAAGATAAACGTTTTTACCAACATCATGGCCCGGATTGGTTAGCAAGACTACAGGCTATCAAACAAAATAT
>SPJM01000183.1 GCA_006844585.1 Methylococcaceae bacterium
GATATTTATCAACCTGCCGTAAGCAAGGGGTTAGTGCAACTCAAGCTATGACGTTGGTCTTTGAGGGAAAGTTGCCTGAATTTGCTTTATAATTTTATTGAACTACTCAGCTTCGCTGAGTAGTTACTTAAATTTTAACATTAACGTTAAACATGCCACCACCCGACTGACAGAGCTGTCACTAGCTGACAACTCTGTCAAAAAAAACCATCCCCACAAAATTTCTTTCTACTTTCTTCTCTACCTAATATAAATAAAACATAACCATTAAATATCAATAAGATATAAAATATTTCAGTATTACTCATCCTTTTTAATGAATAAATTAACTCCCTTTCCTATTTCTGATCCCTCTCCATTCTTTCTCAGCATTACCCAATAAAACAATAGGTTAAATGCTTCACAACAGAACGCCCTAAATCAACTTGTGAACTGGCACACATAATGCTCATTCAATATCGAGGTTTTTTACAATTCACACATTCAAGTCTAAATTATTTGGAGAAACGAAATGAAAAATAAAATATTATTAGCAACGGGTCTAACCCTTAGCTTAGGAATATGTAGTGCAGCATCGGCTGTTCAGTTTGATATAAATGGAGTAGGTGGTTCTGATGGAAACTTAATAGCTTTTGACTGGGCACCTGGAAATTTCTTAGCCGATAACAGCACCCCAATTGCTCCCAACCACCCCTTCACCGGATACTATCAAGCGGAATTAACAACCTTAAACTTTCAGGGTTTCGATATTAATGCCGCCATCGGCGCAGACACTACCGGGGGATTCGAAATTACAGCATGGATGCGTTTACAAGAGTTTGTGCTTAACGCTGTAGACGCAGATAATGACGGATTCTTTGAAACCGCATTTTTTTCTCATAGAGGCGGAGTTTTTGAAATTTGGTATGATGATTTAACTGACAACACAGGCATCAATGCTGACGACTTTACAGGAAACTCCGGTACAGGATATCGTGATGGTCATCTAATTTATTCCGGCAATATAAGAAATGAGACATTTGGTGCTTTCTTTCTAGTGGAAGATTTAGACCCAATAATATTGGATGACTTCGGTCCTAACAATTTACCAGGCATAACAACCGTAGATGGTCAAGGAACTGCAGAGGTTGCAACTGTTGCGCTTCCAGGCTCGTACGACCCCAATTTCTTTTTAGTGCCAGATAAAACAAGATTATTTCATGACTTTAACGCCACTTTAGAAACGCCTTTCAATAGCGTAAATCCTTCTGTTCAACTTGCAATTAACAATGTACCTTTTACCATCACGCCTGATTATGGCCCCGACAATATTAATGGTGATTTTGCCTCCGGTACCGCTGTAGGCAGTGAAGACTTTCACTTTGAAGCAGATGCAAATGCAGACTGGAACCATATTACTATACCAGAACCCAGCAACATTGCTTTATTAAGCTTAGGGTTACTTTCTGTAGGTATGCGCAACAAAAAACTCAAAAATAGATAATTTGCTAGCAACAAAAAAGCGAGGGTAACAATAACAACCTCGCGTTTTTGTTGCTCTATCTAATTGCAAATAATTTTTTTTCACTCACTTCAGGGGGCCAATACCGCTACCAGAAGCAGTCTATTATTCTGAATACAAAAGAAAAAGAGATTTTAAAAGTTAAGCTTTAACCCAGCATGAATTATAATTGGTTCTCTCACAAAACAATCAATTTAAAGGGAAAAGGCTTAACATGGACAAGAGAAGCCGATTAAGTCTTCGTTTACAAATTCGATCTTTCAAAAACACTTTCTTTCAATGCAAGGAACTGTCCTTTAAAGAATTGTTGCCGGATGATTTAATCCAGAAAATACATCGTTCAGGCAGTCGCCGCGAGACGGTTTTCACCCCGTTAATTATCATTCTCGCCTTTTTATTCCAGATTTTAAGCCCGACGGGTTCGTGCACAGAAGCCGTTACTCATGTATTGATAGAGCGCATTAGTTCAGATCTTCAGGCGAATACATTAAATATAGGACCTTACTGCAAAGCCCGCTCACAATTATCACTGGCTCACTTGAAAGAGGCCATCATGGTCACCGGCCAAAAACTGCATCAACAGGCGGCTCAGCATTGGTTATGGCAAGGTTAGCGGATGGCACAACCATGCTGATGCCGGATACCGAAAATAATCAGCAAAGTTATCCCCAACAAAGCAACCAAAAACCAGGACCGGGATTTCCAATCGTGCGTTTAGTCGGCTTATTATCGCTAACAACAGGCGCTTGTACCGATTATGCTTTAGCGCCGTATCAAGGTAAAGGGAACGGGGAGACCTCGTTATTTTCTCAACTCATCGGTTCACTGAAGAACGGTGATTTATTGATTGCCGATCGGTTTTACACCACCTTTGCCATTATGGCTTTGCTCCAAAAACAAGGTGTCGCGATGCTCTTTAGGCAAAGAAGCAATGCTAAAACGGACTTTCGTCAAGGCCGTCGCCTAGCCGCTAAAGACCATATTATTCAAGTCAAAAAGCCAAAGCGAAGACCCGTTTGGTTATCGGAGAGTCAATGGCTTGAATTCCCCGATTCTATTGAAGTGCATGAATTTGCCGTTGATGGCGTCGTGTATGTCACTTCGCTGTCGGAACCGAAGAAATTCCCGAAACAATCATTAGCCTTATTGTATTCGCAACGCTGGAAAGTTGAACTGAATTTTCGGACTCTTAAAACCCAAATGGGTATGGAATTCCTGCGTTGTCAAACAGCCGATATGGTGAATAAAGAAATTGCCGTCCATTTATTGGCCTACAACCTGATTCGATCAAACCTGTAAAAGCGGCTTGTCTCAATCAAAAGGAACCTAATTATCTAAGCTTTATGGCCAGCGTACAACTCATACGAAATGCCGCCAGCC
Organism: Methylococcaceae bacterium; assembly: GCA_006844585.1. GTDB lineage: Bacteria > Pseudomonadota > Gammaproteobacteria > Methylococcales > Methylomonadaceae > Methylomarinum. The sequence continues at coordinate 2,882 of SPJM01000183.1, forward strand.
TCTGTCTGGCATTATCCAACAAGATGCTAACTCAATTTATACGCCCGCTTTTAATGGCGATGACGGAAACAGAAATTGGTAAGCGAATAAGGCCCAATCAACCCAGAGTGGTGAAGCGAAGACCTAAGGCATACCCGATCATGACAAAACCTAGGCATGCCTATTAAACCTTTGATTAATCCATGTAATTTATGAGCGGTAGCGGTATTAACTTCGGGGACCATTGCCGTTTTACATAGATGACCAAAATAAGCCTAAGTCAACACCATGCACCCTTGAAATTCAATGGTAACTCGTCAAACGGCAATAGCTTCTATAAGTTATCACTACTTTTTTTTTGCACCACCAAATCTTTTAAATATTCCAAAAACTCATCCTTAAGATCCTCATGCAATAAAGCATGATCGACATTGGCAATCACATAGCCCAATTTTGATCCACAATCATAACGCTTGCCCTCAAATTCATAAGACAAAACCGGCTCATCAAGCATCAAATCAGCAATCGCATCAGTTAATTGGATTTCATTGCCTGCTCCGCGTTCGGTATGTTCAATCTTTTCAAAAATTTGCGGGGTTAAAATATAACGGCCGACCACACCGAGATTTGATGGCGCTTTGTCCGGCGACGGCTTTTCAACAATCGATTGTAAACGACCGACTTTCGGCTCCATTTCTTTGGTTTCCACAATCCCGTATTTATCCGTCTCGGCGGGGTCCACTCTTTCCACCCCTAAAATACTGCGTTGTTCGCGTTTGAACAAATCAGTCATTTGCGCAATACAACCGCGAGTGGAGTCTTCGATTAAGTCATCCGCCAATATGACTGCAAAAGGTTCATCCCCCACCACCGGTTTAGCGCATAACACCGCATGTCCCAAACCTAAGGCCTCTGATTGCCTGATAAAAACACAAGACACATTGCTGGGTAAAATATTACGTATCGAATCCAGCGTTTCGGTTTTACCGCTTTGCTCCAGTTCTTTTTCCAATTCATAGGATTTATCGAAATGGTCGGGAATCGCCCGTTTATTTCTGCCCGTGATAAAAATCATGGTATCGATGCCGGCGGAAATCGCTTCTTCAACTGCATATTGAATCAGCGGCTTATCCACAATCGGCAACATCTCTTTTGGACTGGCTTTTGTCGCCGGTAAAAAACGCGTTCCTAATCCAGCCACCGGAAATACGGCTTTGGTAATTTTTTTATTCATAATGAAAAAATCTCTATATTGGAATGAAATATTTTATCCGAATCTTATTATCAAATTGTTAAATAATTGTCGATAATCTCAGCTATCCCTTAAAATAACCCGGAAACCTTAATACTTTAGAGCCTAGCAATTTCTGATCCATATGTCACATCCCGAATTTCCGCTGGAACAACCGATTATTTATTTAAATCATGCCGCCGTTGCTCCCTGGCCGCTACGCACGACTGAAGCCGTGCAAAACTTCGCCATGCAAAACAGCCATCACGGTTCACGCTTTTATCCGCAGTGGTTAAACAAAGAACGGCAGCTCAAACAGCAATTAAAAAACTTGCTTAACGCGCCCGATATCAATGATATAGCGTTGGTGAAAAACACCTCGGAAGCCTTATCATTCGTAGCTTACGGCTTGCGATGGCAGAACCGGGATAATATCGTCAGCAGCGCCGAAGAATTCCCTTCCAACCGTATTGTTTGGGAGTCCTTAAAAAACCAGGACGTAGAATTCAGGCAAGCCGACTTGCAAAACAGCCGTTCGCCTGAACAAGCATTATTTGATTTAGTCGATAGCAACACGCGCTTATTAAGCATTAGCTCAATCCAATTCGCCAGTGGTTTGCGTCTAGATCTGCACAAAATTGGTGCATTTTGTCGGGAAAACAATATTCTTTTTTGCATCGACGCCATTCAAAGTTTAGGCTGCGTTGGTTTTGACGCGCAAGCTTATCAGGCTGACTTTGTGATGGCGGACGGTCATAAATGGATGTTCGGCCCGGAAGGATTAGGTGTTTTTTATACATCGCCGACAGCTAGAGAACAATTACAGTTGACTCAATATGGCTGGCATATGATGGCCGACACCCATAATTATGAAAACAAGCCTTGGGACATTCACCCCGGTTCGCAGCGTTTTGAGTGCGGCAGTCCTAATATGTTGGGCATACACGCCCTATCCGCCAGCCTGTCGCTATTATTGGAAACCGGCATGGATAAGATAGAGCAACAAGTCATCGACAATTGCGATTATTTAAAACAACAAATCCAACAAGCAAAAAACCTGACTTTGTTATCGCCGCCGAACCCAGCTTTGAAATCCGGCATCGTTTTGTTTAAACACAAAAACTTGGATAATCAACCGTTATTCCGTTATTTAAGCGACAAAGGCGTCGCCTGTGCGCAAAGAGGCCAAGGAATTCGTTATTCGCCGCATTTTTATAATGACCGGAGTGAACTAGCCAAAGCGGTGCAATTAGCCGACCAAGCCGAATAACTGTTTAAAATTGGCAGTCGATTGCGCGGCGACCGTTTCCACCGCTTCGCCACGCAGCTCTGCAATTTTCTCCGCCACATAACGCACATAAGTCGGATAATTGGGTTTGCCTCGAAATGGCGTCGGGGCCAGATAAGGCGAATCGGTTTCGATCAAATAACGATCCGCCGGTATTTTTTGAGCGACTTCTTGAATCTGGACGGCATTTTTAAAGGTTACAATGCCGGAAAAGGAGATATAAAAGCCCAAATCCAAAGCCCGCTTGGCGTAATCCCAGTCTTCGGTAAAACAATGAATAATGCCGCCGACTTGCTGAGCATTTTCCGCTTCCAGAATATCCAATGAATCCTGGCCCGCCTCGCGAGTATGGATAATCAATGGTTTATTAACCGTCTTGGCCGCTTGTATATGATTTTTAAAGCGCTCGACTTGCCATTGTAAATCGCCTTCACTGCGAAAATAATCCAACCCGGTTTCGCCGACTGCGATGACCTTTTCATCTTCAGCCAATTCAATCAAGCGTTCCAGCTTCACTTCCTCGCCTTCCGTCACATTAGGATGCACGCCTACTGATAAACTGATATGTGAATACGGTTTAACCAGTTCATATAAGGCCGGGTAAGCGGGCATATCAATGCCGATACACAACATTTGTTCAATTTTTTGATTTTCCGCTTCTTTAATGAATACGCCGAAATCATTTTCGAAGGGCGCAAGATCGATACGATCCAAATGACAGTGAGAATCTATAAACATTTTTATCAATTACATGGTGTAAGTAGAACGGTCCGACTCCATCATACCGGCTAAATAAGTTTCTATTTTATTCCTGGCGGCGCCGCCGTCCTGATCGCTGAACTGTACCCCTATTCCGGCCGCTCGATAGCCTTCCGCGCCATCCGGCGTCGTCCAGATGATTTTGCCGGCAATCGGCAGTCTTTCCGCTTCCTCCATTAAATTCAGCAACATAAAAACTTCTTCACCCATATCATAATGGCGTTTGGTGGGAATAAACAGACCGCCATTGGTGACGAAAGGCATGTATGCCGCGAATAAAGCGCTTTTTTCCTTGATGGATAACGACAGGATGCCCTGCCTGGATGATTCAGCCATAGTGTTTTACCGGTTAATCATTTGCCACTCAATTAACACTTGCTCCATTAATAATTGCGGATTGACCGCAGACTCTAATTGACGGCGACTGAGCAACAAAAAATCATAAAATTGATAAAGAGACTTTAAGTTTAATCTTTCAGCGCGTTCTTGCAAGCTGAATTTGTGATCATTTTTTTCTGCCAGGCCGTATTTTAACTTAATCAATAAGGCGACCCATTCGCCCAGCCAACGCAAAATCATCGGCAGCGTTACACTTGTTTGCTTTTGCCAGCTTTCCACTAATTCGGAAATATCGCCTGCCGCATCAGCCACTTTAAGCCAATCTTCGAGCAAAGTCGTCTGTAATTCAAGATAATTTTGTTCGCCGAAATATTGGGCGGTTAACGGCCCGCCTTGGGCCATTTCCAATAAGGCTTCCGGCTGAGCTAAATGTTGATTGTTCAGCCAAACAATCGCCGACTGTCGATCCGACAATTTCATCGGCATTTTTTGACAACGACTGCGGATTGTCGCCGACAAACGATAAGGCTTTTCCGCCAATAGAATGATCGAGGTTCTCTCGCCCGGTTCTTCCAGACATTTCAAAAAAGCATTGGCGGCGGCATTATTCAGCGCATCAGCCTGACGAATGATCACCACCCGTTGAGCCTGATATTGGGGTTTTAAAGTCAATTTCTCAAGCAATTGGCGAATCAAATTAATCGTCAATTGTTTACCCTTTTCTTCCGGCTGAATAAGCATTAAATCCGGGTGCGTCTCTGCATTCAGCAGCTGACAAGCGGGACATTGCCCGCAGGCTTGCGGACCGACAAGCGGCGACTCGCACATCAACATACGGGCAAAAAAAAGAGCTAATTGAAACTTCCCCATCCCCGCCGCGCCGCTGATCAACAATGCTTGAGGTATTCGTCTCTGATTTAGATAAGTCTGCAATTGACTTTGTTCTTTTTGCAACCAGGGATAATCTTCAATACGTTCCAAATCAAGAGGCTCCACTAAAAAAGCTGTCTTCAATTATTTGTTGTATCTGAGCTTGAACAGTCTGCAAAGGCTGAGAAGCATCGATTTTTTTGATGCGTTGTGATTGCTCCTCGGCGCGTCGCAAATAAATATTGCGCACTTGTTGAAAAAAAAGCAACTGCTCTTGTTCAAAACGATCCAACCGTCCCCTTTCTTGCGCTCTTTCCATACCCAGATGTACCGGCGCATCTAATAATAAGGTCAAATCCGGTCTCAAGTCATCTTGAACAAACTGCTCCAGCCAAGCGATCTGCTGATCATCGACCCCGCGCCCTCCACCCTGATAGGCATAAGTGGCATCGGTAAAACGGTCACAAATCACCCAAACGCCTTTGTCTAAAGCAGGCTTGATTAACTGTTCCAAATGTTGCTTACGGGCTGCAAACATGAGTAATAGTTCTGCTTTTGAGTCTACGTTTTCTTCTTCTGTCGCCAACAGCAAGCCGCGAATTTTCTCTGCTAATGCCGTTCCCCCGGGCTCCCGGGTCAACAAAACGGGAATTTGACGCTCTGCAAGCAACTGTTGAATAAAATCCAGGTTCGTGGTTTTCCCAACGCCTTCGCCGCCTTCCAAGGTGATAAATTGAGCTTTATTCATCGCCGCCGCTGATATTTATTGACCGCATTATTATGCTCTCTCAACGTCGCCGAAAACTGATGACTGCCATCGCCACGGGCGACAAAATAAAGACTTTTGCCGTCTGCGGGATGTAAAGCCGCATGCACGGCCGCTTGTCCGGGCATGGCGATCGGGGTGGGCGGCAAGCCTTTAATGATATAAGTGTTGTAAGGCGTCGGGGTCCTTAAATCGCGTCGCCGTATATTGCCCTGATAACGTTCTCCCATTCCGTAAATAACGGTGGGATCAGTTTGCAACAACATGCCTTTGCGCAAACGTCTGATAAATACGCCGGCTATTGGTTTTCGCTCTCCGCCCACGCCGGTTTCTTTTTCAATGATTGAAGCTAAAATCAACGCTTGATAACGATTTTTTAAAGGTAGAGCCTTTTCTCTATCATTCCATTCTTGCTCTAGCACGCTTTGCATCTTGCGATAAGCGCGTTTTAATAACGCGAAATCAGAACTGTTTTTTTCAAAAAAATAGGTTTCCGGAAAAAACAAACCCTCAGGATGCAACGTTTCCGACCCTAAACGCTGCATAATCTGTTGCGGATCCATACCCGTCAAAGTCTGTTTGATATTGGGGTTATCGGCAATCGCTTGTCGTATTTGTCGGAATGTCCAGCCTTCCGGAAAAGTAATCGAATATTGCTTGCTTTTGCCCGCCACCAAACTGGCTAAGATATCCGGAAGTTTCATTCCGGGCGTCAACTCATATTCGCCGGCTTTTAACAAATTGACCACTTTTTGATGATAGGCTAATAATTTAAAAGCATAGGGGTCAAATCCATCGAGTTGTTCACTCAGTTTCCGCGCAATCACATTCAGCGAATCACCCTTAACAACCTCCACCACTAACCCGCGCTGGGTGACAATCACATCATTAATCACTTGCTGGTAGCGCTGCCATAACCAACCGGTAGCCAGCAGGACCAAGAATAAAGTTATAAAAAACAGCCGCTTAATCATTGAACGTTATAATAATTGTTGATATTGAGCTTGTAATTGCCGAGTAACCGAACCGATTTTGTACTTTTGATGTTGCAACTTTTTGACTGGCCATATGCCTATGACGGAATTGGTGATAAACAACTCATCAGCGCTTAATAGGGCTTGCTTAGGCAGATTTTCTTCCAAGCAGCTCATCGAGAGTTTCTCACAGAGTTTTCGAATCACTTGCCGCACAACTCCGTCAACACCGGCCATATTGAGCAACGGCGTCAACAATTTTCCATTACTCACCATAAAAACGTTGCTCATTGTACCTTCGATGACGTTATCTTGAAAATCCAATAACAGTCCTTCTTGAATATCGGCATCATTCCATTCCGCTCTCGCCAACACTTGTTCCAGTCGGTTTAAATGTTTGACCCCGGCCAAGCGTGGATTGCAGCCTAAACGCAAATCGCAAAACCGTATATTGACGCCAACCTCTGCATAATTTTCAGGGTAGACAGGGTAAGGATGTAGAATGAGTATACCGGTAGTAT
>SPJM01000184.1 GCA_006844585.1 Methylococcaceae bacterium
TGACCAAACCCAAGCCTACCGCATTTTAAAATATTCAGAAAACGGTCAACTGATCAGCGAATGGAATAACGGCCATCATCGTAGCGGTCGTTTTTACCAGCCTGAGGGCGTAGCAATCGATGATAATGGTGATGTTTATGTGGCTGACGCCGGGAACCAGCGAGTGCAAGTTTTTGATAACTCAGGTTCTTTAATACGCGAAATAAGCGGTTCCGGCGAATGGATCATCCATGAGCCTGGCGATGTGGCGGTATTTGGGGAATATTCCTATATTATTGAACAGCAAAAAAGCCGGATTATCCGCTTTGATGCACAGGGCGAGATAATTTCCTGGGGAAGCTTCGGCGAGAGCGACGGCCAATTTTTTATTCCCACCAGCATTACAGCGGATGCCCAAGGCCATATTTATGTCGCCGACAGCAGTAAAGACCGTGATGACAGCAGAGGCCAACGCATTCAAAAATTTACCCGGGATGGCGAATTCATCATGTCGTGGGGCGGTTTCAGCCCTTGTTTTAACAGCAACACCGGTGAAAAACTGAGCTGTGTGGATGGACAGTTCAACGACCCGGCAGGCATTGCCATTGAAGATTCAGAAGATGGGCAAATCATTCTGGTCGCCGACCAATATAATCAACGCATACAACGCTTTACCACCCATGGAGAATTTATAGATCAATTTGCCGTGGATTTTCACCCGCAATCCATCACCGTCACTGAAAACGGTTATTTTGCGGTTCCTGTCAGCGGCAGTAATTACGGAAACAAAATTTTTCATCTCAATCAATCGGGCAAAATCATCAATACTTTGGGCGAAGTCGGCGTTAATCCGGGGCAGTTCATTTTACCCAACGATATTGCCGCCAATAAGGAAGGCGTCTTATACATCTCTGAAATCGGCAATAACCGCATCCAGGTATTCGCAAACAAAGCGCTTCAGCCGGGTAACGGCAATCAGTCATCACGACCTCGTAAAGCTATTATTTTAGCCGGCGGCGGCCCTAGCGAAGGAAATTATATTAACCATATCTGGGACGCTACCCAAATTCTGGCTCATAAAGCCTATAACGCCTTACGCAATCAAGGTTATGGCAAAGATGAAATATTTTATTTAAGCTCTGTCACCCAAATCGATTTGGACGGCAATGGCTTCTACGATGATATTGAACCCGCCAATTTGAACAATTTACAAAACGCTTTAACAGGTTGGGCGGCGAACGCTGAAGATGTAGTGTTATATGCGATAGATCACGGCGGCGCCGGGTTATTTCAAGTCAATTCCAGCGAATTATTAAGCAGCACACAATTAGCGGACTGGGTGCAAACGCTTGAAAACCAGATTCCCGGCAAAATAACCTTGATCATTGAAGCCTGTCGTTCAGCCAGTTTTTTCCCCGACCTCAGCGCCCCCGACCGCATATTAATCGCCAGTTCCGATGCGGATCAAGCGGCTATTATCAGCAACAAAGGTTTAAATGCATTCTCGTACTTTTTCTGGAGCGAAATCAACGACGGCGCAACCTTAGAATCAGCATTCCGCATTGCCCGACAAGGCATGAGTTCACAAATCATCAGAGGCCGGGCGCAAAATGCGCAACTGGAAAGCAACGGCGATTTAAGCTTTGAACTGGATGATTTGAACCAAATCAGCGATATTTGCCTGGGCAACTGCAACCGCTTTGCATCCAATGCGCCGTTGATACTCAATGATAATGTCAACACTCAATTAAACGGCGAAACTTCAACGCCTTTTGAAATACAGGTCAACAGCCTGGAGCCAATCGCCTCCGCCTGGGCGGTGGTCACCCGTCCCGACGCCCGCCATGACAATATTGATGAACCGGTAGACGATTTATCGCGCATTCCGCTCGACTGCACAGCAAATTCTCTTTGCACCGGCCAATATGATGACTTCAATATCACCGGCGATTTTCAAGTCAATTTTTATGTGATCAACAGCAACCAGCAAATCTCGTTGCCACGCACCCGAATCATTAAACAAAGCCGCGCCGATAGCGCTGTCTTTCGGCCTGATAGCGGTGTGCTGACGATCAATGATGTTGAATATTTAGGTAATCGCTATCGCGTTGAATTACTCATTTCCGAAGGGTTCCGGTTTTCTTTATATAAAGTTGAGCAACTGCTCACAGCAATTACTGACCCAGCCGCGCGACTTGACCCAGGCAGCAATATTCTGGAAATCCCCAGCGTTCTGGCTTATGATAAAAACTTTCAGATAAAGCTGCTAATGCAAGACGGCTTTGAATTCCAGTTGGTTGAAGCGAATGAAATAGTTAGTTCGGTTAATCACTCAAATGCGTTTGAATAATTTCCCAGGCTTGATCAGCGCTTTCAACAAACTGCATCAATTGTTTGTCTTCCTCAGAAATCATGCCTTCTTCACATAAAAAATCAAAATCAATGACTTTAGTCCAATAATCCCGACTGAATAAGATCACCGGCACCGGTTTGATTTTCTGGGTTTGAATCAAGGTGAGCGTTTCAAACAACTCATCCAAAGTGCCGTAACCGCCGGGAAAAGCGATTAAAGCCTTGGCTCTCAGTAGGAAGTGCATTTTCCGAATTGCAAAATAATGAAATTGGAAGCTGAATTCGGGCGTCGTATAAGTATTCGGGCTTTGCTCTGTCGGCAAAACGATATTCAAGCCGATACTTTTCCCGCCCGCATCATCTGCGCCGCGATTGGCCGCCTCCATAATCCCCGGCCCACCCCCGGTAATCACCACCGGCGCTTTATAACTACGAATGGAATGCTGGGTTATGATATGCGCTAATCGCCTGGCTTCTTCGTAATAATGTCCTCTTTCTTGATGTTTTAGCGCGGTTTGTAGATTTTTTTGCAAAACCGGATTTTCCGGATCGGCCGCTAAAGCTTGCTCACAATCTGAAACGCGTTTCGCATTGCTATGCTGATCGTGTACGCGAGCGCTGCCGAATAACACAATAGTCGAATGAATATTATGATCCTTCAGAATCAGATCCGGCTTCATGATTTCAAGCTGCAAGCGTATTGATCGCAGCTCATCGCGCATCACAAACTCTAAATCATCATAAGCCAATCGATAAGAAGCCGACCCGGTTTGCGGAGAACCCGGCTGATAACTGACGTTTTCTATATCCTCCCAAGCTGTATGGAAAGGTCTGGACGGTGAATCTGACAAGGTATTTCTCCTGAACTAAATCCTTTTAAACTTAGTATAGCAAGTCAGATAGCAGGGGTAAGTTATTAGTCAAATCGTTTAGCGTCCGTCGGCAATTGATTGAATACCTCATGCTTAGGAATGCCGTATTGTTGCGGATAAAAGACACCGCCCAAATAAAGTCCTTGCGGCGGTGCGGTAACGCCGCCCAATTGTCGATTTTTTAAATGCAACAATTCCGCTGTCCATTCCACCGGCTTTCTGCCCCGCCCGATATCCATTAAAACTCCGGCAATATTGCGCACCATATGATGCAAAAAAGCATTGGCGGAAATATCCATGATGACTTGATCTTGTTGCCGGTAAACATTAATAAAATACATTTGTCGAATTGGACTTTTTGATTGACAGCCTTGTGCGCGAAACGAAGAAAAATCATGATGACCTATCAAAGTTTGCGCGGCCTGATGCATTTTATTTTCGTCCAGACGTTCAAAACACCAAGTGGCTTGCTGGCGTAATAAGGCCGATTTCACCGGTCTGTTCCAAAAAATATAGCGATAAAAGCGCGCCACCGCGCTATAGCGGGCATGAAAATCATCAACCGCCGGTCGCGCCCAGGTAATCCGCACATCTGCCGCTAATTGGCTGTTGCCGCCCAACACCCAGATGTCCAACTCGCGATTGGCGTCCGTATCAAAATGAACCACTTGTTCTAATGCGTGAACCCCGGTATCTGTCCGCCCGGCGCAATGCACCGTGATTGTTTGGTTAGCTATTTTACTTAATGCGGTTTCTAATTCGGCTTGTACGGTTCTTCTATCGGGCTGCCATTGCCAGCCGCTGAAACTCGTACCATCGTATTCGATACCGAGTACTATTCTTTTTAGATTCATGCTTCAATCAATACCCGACAAGCCGCTGGCGTTCGTTCAAACAAATCCACCACATCTGCATTCTTCATGCGAATGCAGCCATGCGAATCGGGATAACCTTGTATCAAATGATCAGGACTGCCGTGTATGTAGATATAGCGCCATGCGGAGTCAACCGAACCATAACGATTTTTACCCGGCTCCAAGCCGCCCATCCATAAAATTCGGGTTAAAATCCAATCCCGTTCAGGGTATTGCCTGTCCAATTCATCCGAATAAATTTCACCGGTGGGGCGACGACCAATAAACACAGCATTCAACGGTTGTCCCGCACCGATTTTGGCGCGAATGCGATGCCAGCCGGTCGGAGTGCATTCGCTGCCCATACCTTCGCCCGGGCCGTTTTTAGCGGTAGAAACGGAATAGGTTTTTACCGCGACGCCGTTTTCCATCACCGATAATTGCTGCTCGGCAATGGATACTTTTAAATAAAATGCCGTTTCGTTCATTTTTCAAATAGAGCAATAGACTCCACATGCCCTGTTTGTGGAAACATATCCATCACCCCGGCTTTAACGAGCTTATACCCCAATTCATTCACCAAGATACCGCTGTCGCGCGCCAAGGTCGAAGGATTACAAGATACATAAACGATGCGCTCCGGATTCCAGTGCTTGAAATTATGCAAAACCTCCGAAGCGCCTGCGCGCGATGGGTCTAGTAACACTTTATTGAATTTTTGCTGGCTCCACTCCATTTCCCGCACGTCTTTGCTTAAATCAGCGACATGAAAATCAACATTTTCAATTTGATTAAAACGGGCATTTTCGCGAGCATGTTTAACCAGCGGCAGATCGCCTTCTACGCCAACCACATGCCCTGCCAAAGTCGCCATCGGTAAAGTGAAATTGCCCAATCCGCAAAACAAATCCAGTACATTATCGTCGCGGGTTAGTGCTAATGCCTCCAAAGCGCGGGTCACCATTTTCCGATTGATTTCGTAATTGACCTGGGTAAACATTGCCGCTTTAAATTTAAAACGAATATTTTGATCCGGCAGACTGTACATGGGGATCACTTCCGGGTCGCCGGGTATCGGCATTATGGTATCCGGGCCTTTAGACTGTAGGCACATGCTAATACCGTGTTGGCGGCCGAATTCGCTCATAATTTGCTTATCTTCAGCAGTCGGCGCTTGCAATACGCGAAACGCCAACACGCACTCATCATCGCCTATCGCCACTTCAATTTGCGGAATTTTATCTTTAATGGTCAATTGCCCGATCATGGCCGATAAATCCATGAGCTTCTCGCCGACAATCGGATGCATCACCCGGCAGCTTTCAATCTCCGCTAAAAACGGGTTTCGGCGCTCTCTGAATCCAACCAACACGCGCCCTTTTTTAGGCACATATTTAACCCCCATGCGGGCTTTACGGCGATACTGCCAATGCGGGCCTGTTAAGGGTTCCCAAATCGTCGGCGCATCCACTTTACCGATGCGCTGCATTTGTTCACTCAACAAGTTTTCTTTCAAGCGAATTTGCTGGTCTTCCGCCACATGTTGAAAGCTACAACCGCCGCATGAGCCGAAATGCGGACATTTCGGCTCCACTCGCAAATCTGAGCGAGTTTTCAATTCAACCACCTTACCTTCCGCATAATCACGGCGACTGTCGGTGTATTCAAAGACGACTTCTTCGCCTGGCAAGGCCTCGTCTATAAAAACCACTTTGCCATCGACATGGGCGACTCCGCGCCCGTCATGCGCCAAAGATTCAATGGTGACATTAACCGTACCTTCCGGTAACTTCTTTCTACGTTTTCTTCTTCCCGCCATGTTTATTTTTGTGTCCAACGACCTTGTGAATTTTGATACCTCCAGCCTGACTGGGCGTTACTCACCCAACGCGCAGCAAAGGTATTCTTGATTTGTTGATACCATTCCGGATGCCCGTTGGCATTGGCGATGGCTTGATAGAGTTTATTGCGATCGGCATTTTCCGCAGCCACTAATTTTTTAACTTTATTGCGATGTTGCAAAGGCACATTGCCGCGTAAAGTCAGCAAACCATCCCGCTGTATGCCGACAAACCCTTGTTGATAAAAACCTTTTAAAGCGCGGAAACGACTTTTCATCGAGGCTCGAATACGCCGAATTTCAGCGGTATCTACCGATAAATTCGCCGCCGCTTGCGCCGGGCTGATCAAAAAGTTCAGCACTTGGTCGATATGACTGTATAACGCTTTTTGCCACGGCGGTAATGCCGACTGCGGCTCGATTTGTTTCGCCCCGGCTTTATCTTTCTGAATTTCCTGGATAATCTCATCCGCCACTTTTTCGGCGGCGGCGGCTGGAAAATAGATATTAATGGTGACGCAAGCCGTTAAAAAAAAGGCCATTGCAAAAGGTAATTTCTTCATAGTTGCCATCCTGTTACCCTAGAAAAATTGGTTGAACGCGGAATTATAGCGCAAGATATTTGTTTCACAGTGCTTTAAAAAAATCTTAGCTTCACCCATAGGTTAAGTGGGTATTTTTTTGAAGTGCTGTGGAATCAAGAGCTTGTGCTAGAAACCGTGAGCAACTAATTTTTCTAGGGTTGCTCGATAACGATTTCATCTGTGACCGTAATCCGCGCCAATCTTTCCATCAACACTGTCCAATCGAGGCGGGGATTATAGCCGATTACATCAATTCTGGGCAGACCGCCGCCTTTAATCAGGTAATAACCGTTTTCAGCCGCCTGCACCCCCATCATCTGACAAACCCCTTGATGCAGGTAACACCCCACGCCTAAGCTGTCATAACCAAAGGTTTCAAACATACCTAAAAAACTGCGCGACAAAGCATCCACAGCGCCGCCTCCGCCAATGCTGGCGATATTCTTAACCGCTTTCTGGCTGATTCGATGCCGGGAGTCATCATCCTCCGGCGTGCCTATCCAGGCGTGGAATTTTACCGGACGCCAGTTTTCTAAATATAAATCATTGACATATCCGGATAACCGCCCCTCAATCTCGCCGAATTCAAAGGTATTGGTCATTGCCGACAAATCCAGATGATCAAAAGCAATATCGGTATAAAATTGCGCAAAATGCGTAAACAAGCCGGAAGAAGCGAGTTTTTTGATAGTTACTTGGCCATCAAACACCCGCATGGTGATTTCACCATCCAGATCCAGTTTTTTGTTTCGATAAGAAACCGCCGGTATTGAACCGCTGATTTCCCCTTCCAGCACCGGCCATCCCATCAAGGTCGTTAATTGTTTGAGTGATAATTGATCCAGAGTCGCCGCAAATACCACATCGGCATCACTGTTTTCCAGGGCTTTAAAACTGAATTGCTCAACCGCTAAAACACCGCCTAATAAGGAGAGTTTTGCTGCTTTTAACAGAGCGAATTGTTGCTTAAACACCTGAAAATCAAGCCGCCCGGCGGCAAACGGTAATTTTTGCAATACTAATTGCCGCCAATTGATCCATGAAGATTGCGCTTTATCTTGCCGGTTCGTCCAAAAAAACCGCATCCCCGCCTGCTCAAGCGCCAGCCGCTGGCGAGGATCGGAAACATCAATATTTTCGCCTTCCAATTGTAATTCAACAGCAGCCTTGTCAACATTGAATTGCGCGCTTAATCGTCCATCAAGTTGAATATCAGCCCATTCGCCGCCCTCAAAAAAAGGTTTGATATAGCCTTGATAGGCTGCCGCCAAGTCCACCGCCGACCATTCACCGGAAATCGTTTGCAATTCAGTATCTCTGATCGTCCCAGCCAATTTCAATACACTGATTGAGTCGTGCAATATTTCTGCCGATTGAATCTGCAACTGTTTTCCCTGGCTTTGAAAATATCCATCGGCTTGCATCCTTAAGGGAAATTGAGCCGCCGACAAGTAAACCGGATCAAAAAACAAATCGCCGTAATCGACCTGCCCCGCCACTTGCCAATGCCACCGCTTATTTTTGCGCTTCACTATTGAATTAAGCTGCAAACCTAATGCTTCTGTCATCAATTGATTTTCCAAAGCGGTTAAAGTCACGCCATTCAATTTAGCATCCGTTTGAATGGATAAAATGTTATCAACATATCCCGACAACTCAATTTTTCCACTCAAGCGCCCGCCCGAAACCTCATTGACTTGTTCAATTTTTTTCAAGGCAGCCAATTGTTTTAAACTGAGTTTGTTCAAATTCAGCCAAACACGCCAGTAACCATTTTTTTCAACAATCGTTACATCAATACTGCCTGACCAGAGTTTTAAGTTTCGGATCGATAATTTGCCACGCGCGTCCTGAACATGAAATGAAAAATTGAAAGAAGGCGAACGGAATTGCTTCGAATGCAATCGACCCCGCCCCTGCCGACAACTAATTAAATCCGAACGCCAATCAAAGTCGGCGCAGCGAATTTCCACCAGTTTTAAATTCCGGAACGGTTTAGGAAAGCTTAATTGGCCTGAAGTCAGGGAAAATTGCGCTGATGCTTGCTGAACATTATCCAAGGCCAAAAAAGCATTTTCCAAAACCCAGCTATCTGAAGCAATCTGTTCAATAGAAAAAACCACATTATTCACAGCGCGAGCGGTTTCCAGCCCGGCGACAAAAAACGTCACACTGATTAAAAAAAGTAGGATACGCACTTCGCACCTTGCCGACTAAAAACCATAATTTGCGTCCGAGGTACGCAGTGCGTACCCTACTTATTTATTGCGCATCGTTCCTACGCTCAGAGACTGAGAAAAAATTCACTCATCATTCAAAAATGATGAATGCGTAGCTTGTGGGTGAGCTTGCGAACCCCAACCAATAAGGGCTTATGAGCTTCCCAATGTTGGGGTTCGCAAGCTCACCCCAACCTACATCAAATACTTTCACAGCCTCTCTGCGTGGAAACTCTCTTTTAAACGCTCCACGTTTTGGAATACGGCGCGTTACTTTCCCGGCGCCCAACGCAGAAGGTACTAGAATAATGTTAATTACAACAGACAATGAAATTAAGTTAAAAGGCATTGAGGCATTAATCTCTTCTTTAGGCGCAGTGCAAGCCGAACGCTTTATCAATTTAATTCTTAGAGAGCCATTTGATTATACGGAATGGCAAAAGAAATTATGGGCAAATAAAAGTGTTGAAGAAATCAGCAATTTGGCCATGAAAAATTATACAAAAAAATCTTAACCCAGCCTTTTCAGTCGCCTTTTCCGGCAACGCGCCGAATTTCAGAGTCAGTTGCCGCATTACATAGTTCCCACGCTCCGCGTTTCGTAACGCGAGAACCATGAATATCAAGCAGGAAAAACACCCGTAGATAAATAGCGATCCCCACGATCACAAATAATCGCCACAATCACCGCATTTTCAACCTGCTTG
>SPJM01000185.1 GCA_006844585.1 Methylococcaceae bacterium
GTTGAAAAGTAAATGTGGCTTGTTCGCCCGTGGCGCTTAAACCATTGGATGTATTCCATTGATACTGAGTGATTGAACCGTCTTCATCAGAAGACTGAGTAGCGTCTAAAGTGACTGTCAAAGGCGTATTACCGGTACTGGATGACGTGGTGATTTTCGCCGTAGGCGGATTATTGCTTGAATTAACGGCAATGGTTTTGCTGGTTTGGGCGCTCGCGCCTTGATTGTCAGTTACCGTTAACGTGAGGGTATAACTACCGACTTGATCAAAGGTAAAAGCCGCGTTTTCACCCGTAGCGCTCAATCCATTCGATGTCGCCCATTGAAACTCGGTTATTGAGCCGTCGCTATCAGATGACTGCTTGGCATCGACAGTAATACTGAGCGGAGCATCGCCGCTGGTTTTTGAAACCGCAATTACCGGCGTTGGAGGAGCATTAGGCGGGTGTACGGTAATTGTCTGTGTAGCTTCACCGAAAGCTTGTAAATTATCAAAAACCGTCAAATTAAGGGTATAATTCCCCGGCTGGGAGAAGGTAAAGGTATCGCTGGACTGCGATGATGTTTCCAAGGTAAACAGACCATTCGTTGAAGACCAGCGAATTTCTGTGATTTCCCCATCGGCATCGCTGGATTGGTTGGCGTCAAAGCTGACTGACAAAGGGGCGCTGCCGCTAATCGGATTGGCGTTGATTACCGCATTTGGCGCTTGGTTAGGATTAACGCTGATCTCTTTTGATGCGGTAGCCGAAGCTCCCTGGTTATCGGTAACGGTCAAGGAAACGGTATAAGTTCCAACGTCATTAAAAGTAAAAGCAGCGGTGTTAGTGGATGCGCTAAAACCATTGGAGGCACTCCATTGGTAACTTTGAATAGAACCGTCGCTATCGCTAGATAATCCCCCATCCAAATTAACCGTTAATGGCACTGCTCCGCTAGTCGGCGTAGCGCTAAAATCAGCCGTCGGCAGCTGATTGGTTTTGTTCATCGTTACAATCAGCTCTTGAATTTCCAAGTTATCATTCGCGTTGATCTGTTTTTCAATCGTTTGAGTATCATAACCGGAAGCCGACACATTAAATGAATGCTGCCCTGCCTGCAATAAATAAATAAACTGACCGCCTTGTAAAGGAACCGGTAATGTACCGCCGTCAATGGTGTCAGTAAATTGCGCATCACTCAGTAATTGCTGGTTTTCATTAATCACAGCAATGTATAAACGTCCCCAACCCGCACCATTATCACCACCCGGCCCCACGCTGATGATATAGGGCGTCGCCTTATCTGCGCTAACTTCAAGATAGTAAAACCCGGATTCTGATGAGTTGATAAAATCAGACAACTCCATACTGCCGGTTTTTTCGGCAATGAGCTGTTGATTTTCATCAAAAACCTTTAATTGAATTTTGGCGCCGGTGGAGTTTGAAACTGAAATCGGGAAATCTTGCTCCTCAGCATGTTGCGCCCAGACAAAAAATTTATACCAGTCACCATCGGAGGTATCGTGAATCGTATGATTAACTTCTGTCTTTCTAAAGCCGTCTTCAGATGCGTATATCAGTTCGCGAGCCTGAAAAAATGTGTTATCAGGTTCATGAATATCCGAATCAACCGCCCCAGCAACGGCACTTTTATTGAAAAAAAACTGGAGTAGAAAAAAACAAACGAAAACAGCATTATTGATTTTCATGACAATATCTCCATTCAGAGCAGGCGAAAAAGACACTAAAAACAACCCGACAATCCTTCCACGCATTCCCATTTCATTTTCGAAAATGCAGACGTTTAGTCATTTATCGCCTTATTCCTTAGACATTTAAGCGAAAAACCGAGTCATTATCCTATAAACACAACTTCCTAAGCACAGATTTTAAAATAGCCAATAAGCGTTTTCAGTGCCTTATTTACTTGACATTCGAAAAACGTTTTTCGCTTAAAAAAATATCAACTAAAATCGAATAAAAAGAGAGCTATACAAAGTATGCTCTTCCAGTTCCTGAGCTAATCCATCTAGGCGCAAACCATCCCCTTCCGCGCTAATATCATCGCCGAACCTATATTGATAAGCGATATCGAAAACAATCATTTCCGTGGCAATGCCCGTGCCTAAGCTGAATCCATAAACAGATTTGGGCTGCCCATTGGTAGGCACCGGGTCATAAAATAACCCTGCGCGTAAAGGGATAATATAATTCGCGCCAAAGTCTTGACTGATGATTCGGTATTCGCCGCCCAACCTGACATGCGTAGTGGCATCCACTTCAGATTCCGATGCCGGAACCAAACCGAACCCTATGGTTTCCACCCCGTTGGCGTCCCGGCGCACAAAGTC
>SPJM01000186.1 GCA_006844585.1 Methylococcaceae bacterium
CTATTGTTTTGTGACCACATTGTTTAGCCCAGATAGTATTTTCCAATTAACAAATGAGTCTGAACAGAGTTTTTAATCCGTCCTTAAAAATCAGGCATTTTTCTGTTCATATATTTGTTTAAATAATTGCTTTTTAACAAGGTTCATTTCATCTGCGACTTTATTATCACTTATTTTATATGCTTCTTTATCTAATTGTTCAAAAGAGAGTGACTCTTTTAAATACTCCTAAGCATTATCCATTGATTTCAGCTTTTCATAAGGTGTCATCATCTGATCATAGTGATATTTTTTCCTTTGTTTGCCCTTTTCATCAGTGATAAGAGTTGGAAAATAACAGGGGCGGTGGTAGTTAAGAAAAGGATTTAAATGCTCTCGATTAAAGAGATTAAGCTCGTCAGCCCAATGCTGTTCTATGTGGCTATAACCAAATGTTTTTCGTACAACTGAAGCATTTTTACTTTCGGCCAGAGCATTGTCGTTACTGTGTCTTGATCGAGATTTTGTTAATTCAATATGAAGTTTATTAAGTAGCTTAGCCACTTGATGATTAATATATTCCGACCCATTGTCCGCATGAAAGCCACTGATGCTGAAAGGAAATATTTCAAGCATTTCTGTCAAAACAGGAATTAAAAATTGCTCACTAATTCGACTGCAAGACAATACAACTTCATACTGAGTCACTTCATCAACGGCATTAATATGATAAACGCCTTTTATACCGTCCTGATCGCCTTGATGAACGG
>SPJM01000187.1 GCA_006844585.1 Methylococcaceae bacterium
GGGAATGCCTGTACTGACGCTCTGCGCCTTGATTTGAGACGCGGAGCCTCAGTGGAAAATAGACGGCTCATCGTTCCCACGCTCTGCGTGGGAATGCCTGGGATGACGCTCTGCGTCTTGATTCGAGACGCTGAGCCTCAATGGAAAATAGACGGCTCATCGTTCCCACGCTCTGCGTGGAATGCCTGGGATGACGCTCTGCGTCTTGTTTCGAGACGCTGAGCCTCAGTGGGAAATTAGACGGCTCATCGTTCCCACGCTCTGCGTGGGAATGCTTGGATGACGCTCTGCGTCTTGATTCGAGACGCGGAGCCTCAGTGGAATAGACGGCTCATCGTTCCCACGCTCTGCGTGGGAATGCCTGTACTGACGCTCTGCGTCTTGTTTCGAGACGCGGAGCCTCAATGAAAAATAGACAGCTCATCGTTCCCACGCTCTGCGTGGGAATGCCTGTACTGACGCTCTGCGTCTTGTTTCGAGACGCTGAGCCTCAGTGGGAAATTAGACGGCTCATCGTTCCCACGCTCTGCGTGGGAATGCTTGGATGACGCTCTGCGTCTTGATTCGAGACGCGGAGCCTCAGTGGAATAGACGGCTCATCGTTCCCACGCTCTGCGTGGGAATGCCTGTACTGACGCTCTGCGTCTTGTTTCGAGACGCGGAGCCTCAATGAAAAATAGACAGCTCATCGTTCCCACGCTCTGCGTGGGAATGCCTGTACTGACGCTCTGCGTCTTGTTTCGAGACGCTGAGCCTCAGTGGGAAATTAGACGGCTCATCGTTCCCACGCTCTGCGTGGGAATGCTTGGATGACGCTCTGCGTCTTGATTCGAGACGCGGAGCCTCAGTGGAATAGACAGCTCATCGTTCCCACGCTCTGCGTGGGAATGCCTGGATGACGCTCTGCGTCTTGATTCGAGACGCGGAGCCTCAGTGGAATAGACAGCTCATCGTTCCCACGCTCTGCGTGGGAATGCCTGGATGACGCTCTGCGTCTTGTTTCAAGACGCGGAGCCTCAGTGGAATAGACAGCTCATCGTTCCCACGCTCTGCGTGGGAATGCCTGGATGACGCTCTGCGTCTTGTTTCGAGACGCTGAGCCTCAATGGAAAACAGACGGCTCATCGTTCCCACGCTCTGCGTGGGAATGCCTTTACTGACGCTCTGCGTCTTGTTTCGATACGCTGAGCCTCAGTGGGAAATTAGACGGCTCATCGTTCCCACGCTCTGCGTGGGAATTCTTGGATGACGCTCTGCGTCTTGATTCGAGACGCGGAGCGTCTCAGACTACGTTCCCACGCAGAGCGTGGGAACGATGAAAAATAGTCTTAATCCCTTCTTCATCAGGTCAAGTATTCAAATTAATCGTTTTTGAAGTAAGCATTTTGGTGCTGTCTTAATCCCTTCTTCATCAGGTCAAGTATTCAAATCAGCCCCGGCTGACGAAATCGCCCAGGCCGGAATGTCTTAATCCCTTCTTCATCAGGTCAAGTATTCAAATGAAAACCATCATATTAAACCAAACCCAAGCGTCTTAATCCCTTCTTCATCAGGTCAAGTATTCAAATCTTACACTGGGAGGACATTAGACGTTACGTTTCGTCTTAATCCCTTCTTCATCAGGTCAAGTATTCAAATCTTGCCGAATCAAACCGGCACTTGGATAACAAGTCTTAATCCCTTCTTCATCAGGTCAAGTATTCAAATTAAAAATAGATCAAGAGCGCGACATGATCGTCTTAATCCCTTCTTCATCAGGTCAAGTATTCAAATGCTCAACAGTCTGAGAAAGTGACAAAAAATCAATGTCTTAATCCCTTCTTCATCAGGTCAAGTATTCAAATTACAAGACTGCAGAAAAGATTCGATTCTTGTCTTAATCCCTTCTTCATCAGGTCAAGTATTCAAATCCGCGTAGTGCGGCGGCCTTCCCTTAGTTCTCTTAAGTCTTAATCCCTTCTTCATCAGGTCAAGTATTCAAATAAAAATTATGAGTACTTTCAATTTTTCCCCGGCGGTCTTAATCCCTTCTTCATCAGGTCAAGTATTCAAATTGACCCGCTGGATGAAAGAAGATGTGATTATCCGTCTTAATCCCTTCTTCATCAGGTCAAGTATTCAAATGAAAATCATGAACACTTTTACTTTTTCACCTTCGTCTTAATCCCTTCTTCATCAGGTCAAGTATTCAAATATTGCACTAACATCAATAAGGGCATGAAATGAAAGTCTTAATCCCTTCTTCATCAGGTCAAGTATTCAAATGAATACCATGAATATTTTTACCAAAAAGCTTTACGTCTT
>SPJM01000188.1 GCA_006844585.1 Methylococcaceae bacterium
ATAAAAGGGTTGTGTTGTTGATGATACTTGAAGATTAAGTAACCACTTCGTTTTTTTGAAAAAATGCCGCCAATGTAATGGACTATTAACAACTCACCCCATTGGGTTACCAACAATCTCCACACAAAACAGACATTTAAAACCCTTCCCTATTTTCTACACAATTTCCTAAAAATGTCTACGAATTATCAAAAAAAAGTCCTGACTTATGGTAGCCTCGGAAATAAATAAACAAGGATTTCATTTCATTCGCTTTCCTTGCTATATTCATTATTATGGACGCGCCAATTTCATCAACCCCGACCCAATCAACCTCACCGTTTTTCAAACATTCGGTGAGAAGCCCCGGTTCAGGCCTTGAAAACACAGAAGAAAAAACTCACGGCAGCCAACAACAATTAAGCGCAGAAGAAGCCAAAATTGTTGAAGACCTGAAAAGAAGAGATACCGAAGTCCGCGCCCATGAATTAGCGCACTTGAACGCCGCCGGTCGCTATGCTACCAGCGGCGCCAATTTCACACTGGTCACCGGCCCGGATGGAAAACGCTATGCGGTCAGCGGCGATGTGCAGGTTGATGTTTCAGAAGTTGCCGACGACCCGGCGGCCACTATGGAGAAAGCCGAACAAATTAAACGCGCGGCTCTTGCGCCCGCCGCGCCTTCTATGCAGGATCGTAGGGTAGCGGCGGACGCCTCAGCGATGGCTAGCAAGGCGCAAATGGAGCTGATTCAAATGACTCAGGAGCTACAACAAAATTCTGAACACTCCGAGCAAGCCTTAGGGGCAATAATGGATGTTTCCGTATAACAATCCAGCAATCATGATTGGTTTGGCTGAAATTGTCGAGAGCTAAATTATATACTTCGGTTATTTTGAATTTTGCTCTAGAACAAGCTCCTAGCTTAAACTGAACTTTTTAGGTGCTTGAGCAAAAAATTTAGAGCTTGATACATTACCTGTTGCATCATAAATACTCATTTCACCTTTCTGATCGCAAAGCCATATTTCTTTCGCGCCTTGCTGCAAATAAAGCTCAATTTTTTCAGACATTTCTGGCATTGAATTGGAAGCCGACAGAATTTCAACGCATATTTCAGGCGCTACCGAGAACGGTGTTGTTAAGCCATTTTTTAAGAAAAAATCAGAAGATCCCCATGCCACATCGGCTACTTTCACCCCCCTGGGCGTATTAATTGAACATTCTGTAATGACTTTTCCGATTTTTGAGGCGCGTAGAAAAAAAGCGATTTCAACTTGCAAAAAACCGTGTTGGTTAGAGGCGGCAGACATCACTATTTGACCATATTCATTAAGTTCAATTTTGTAAGGCAAATTACTTAGGTTTTTATCACTTACAACTTCTGACCATTGCATTTTTACACCTTATTATTTAATTCTACATTTCTGATTTGTACCACTTAGTGAAAAAATCCGCAACCTTAGCCCCGTACATCAAAATTCATAGCTGGCTTCCAAACGAATCGACCTTGGCTCAACCGAATGCGAAATTACATCATCCACTGCTGAAACTTCATTCGCCAGACGCGATTCATAATAATAAGTAATGTCCTTGTCGCGGGTATCGAACAAATTAAACACATTCATTTCCAGCTTGAAATCATGATAACGATAACCGGCGCTTAAGTTAACAATCGTTGTAGAATCCGCATAAACGCTGCCGTCTTCCACCAACGGCATATCATCAAAATGTCTAACCCGCATAGTTCCGTATAAACCCTGAGGAAAATCTACGGTAATGCCGCCGGAGATCGTCTTGCCGACCGAATTCGGCACTTCTTTGTCACTGGCGGGAACGCCGGTAAATTCAGATTGCGATAAGGCCACATCGAAATCCAGCGTCAACCAATCCACAGGACGATAATAATTGGTCAGTTCCACGCCATAACGTTGACTTTTTCCCGTCGCCTCGGTGGAACCTCCATCGCCGACAAAGACCAATTCCGAATCCAGCTCCAGAAACCAAAATGATAATGTAGATACTAAACCGGGAATCGCTTGTGTGCGCAGCCCCAATTCCGCACCGCGCGTCCGCACCAGTGGACTCACCTGATCAGCGCTTTCGCCGCTTTCCGGGTCGGTGACAATCGTTGAACCTCTGGCGTCATTACTGTGGAACCCGTATCCCATATTCAAATAATATTCGGTATCGTACCAAGGCCCAAAAACCATACTTAATTTAGGGCTGAATTGTTCATCGCTAACCTTGCCCGAATTTGCCGCTAAGTGTTGGCTTTCGACATCATAAAGATAAACATCCTGGCGCAATCCCAGGATGGTTTTAAACTTGTCCATCCACTGGGTTTCATTCTCCCAATAAAAGCTGATCGCGGTTTGATTGACCTGATGTTCAGAAACCGTCCGCAGCACTTCCCGACCCTGACTTTTATACAAACCGACATTGGGGATATAGTCGTGTCGCAGCTGAACGCCGAAACGATTATAACCGTTCAGATCAAACCAGTTTTCATACAAAGTATGTTTGGCTTCGCCGCCGAAAATATAGCGCCTGTCCCGTTGGGTAATTTGATCGCCGTTAATCGGGTCTTCCAGAAAATAGGTGAAATTAGAATACAGATTAAAGTCTGAATAAACGGCATAAGCATTCAATTCAGTATCGCCTAAGTCGCCGCTCTTCCACCAATTGGCGGAAAAACTATAGCGCTGAGAATCGCCCCCGGCGCTGTCATCCAAGGTTCCCCGATGACTCAGCAAACCCTGCTCGACAGCCCTACTGGGAATTTGTTCGGTGGAATCCCAATTATTGCGATAAAAAGTGCCGACCAAAGCATAACCGGTATCGCCGGTATCCACGGTATAACGCATCAATCCGTTAAATTTATTGACGTTTTCATCCTTATCCCAAGGCCCGTCATAAAAATTGAATTCAGCGCCGTAAAGCAAATCACCCTCGCCGATTTTATTGGAGTTGGCGACTACGCCGCGATAAAAATCATATGAACCATAACCGAATTTAATCAACCCTTTTTCCATACGATGCTTAGTGTGATAACGCGCATAACCGGCTGACGAGAAATCGCCCGCTTCTGCGTGATAAGGCCCTTTGCCGTATTCGATAAAATCCACTAATTCGGGAATAATGCTGTTTAAATCCAGATAACCTTGGCCATGGCCGTGACTGGGCAAATTCAACGGCACGCCATCCACCATCGCGGAAAAATCAGTGCCGTGATCCAGATTGAAGCCTCTTAAGAAATATTGATTGGCTTTTCCGCTGCCGCTGTGCTGAGTCGCCATCATTCCCGGCACGACTTCCACTAATTCGCCCGGACGCGATAAAGGCCGAAATTCGAATTCTTCCTGACCGATAAAACCGGATGAAGCGGCATCGGTTTGCCCCAATAAATCGGCTGCGCGCCCGGTGATTTCCATAACGCCTAGCTCTGAAGCCAGCTCAGCCTCTCTTTCAGTATGTGCTTGAAGCGGAAATGAAGCAACTACGCCCAAAACCACACTAACCCAAAATCGTGTTCCGTGAATTCTCAGTGTTCTTTTCATTATAATCATATAGAGGTCTATCTAGATTAGGCGATACTCTAACAAAGCACTGACAACAATAAAGTGACGCCTAAATTACAAAAATGTCATATTTTAAATGATTCTTATTATCGAAAAGTCGCATGTATTACGGTAGAATAAACAGTTCGTTTAATCAAAGAAACTGAAGCTATGCAAATTGTTCTCGCTAATCCCCGTGGTTTCTGCGCCGGTGTTGACCGGGCGATAGAAATTGTTGATCAGGCATTGGAAGCTTTCGGTGCCCCGATTTATGTTCGTCATGAGGTCGTCCATAATCGCACCGTGGTAGACGGCTTGAAAGAAAAGGGAGCGATTTTTATTGAAGATTTGACCGAAGTCCCTATCGGTTCTTATCTGATTTTCAGCGCTCACGGCGTTTCCAAGAAAGTGCAACACGAAGCGCAGGAACGACAACTGACCGTATTCGACGCCACTTGTCCATTAGTTACTAAAGTTCATTTACAAGTCGCCAAACATGCAGTGCAAGACCGTGAAGTGGTGCTAATCGGCCATGCCGGACACCCTGAAGTGGAAGGCACTATGGGGCAATATGAGAAATGCACTGAAAACGGCAATATTTATTTGGTGGAAACGCCGGATGATGTGCGTAATTTAAAAGTTAATAATCCGGAAAATCTGGCTTATGTGACTCAAACCACGCTATCCATGACGGATACTAAAGTAATGGTGGATGCCTTAAAAGAAACCTTTCCGGCGATTCAAGAACAGAAGAAAGACGATATTTGTTATGCAACGCAAAATCGTCAAGATGCCGTTCATGATTTGGCTGAAATTTCCGATTTAATTCTGGTCGTCGGCTCGCCGAACAGCTCGAATTCCAACCGTCTTAGAGAAATTGCCGAACAACTGGGCAAACCGGCTTATTTAATCGATACTTATCAAGACATGAAACAGGAATGGCTGAGCGGTATTAATGTGGTCGGCGTAACTGCGGGCGCATCTGCTCCGGAAGTGTTGGTCCAGGAAGTTATCGATCAACTGAAAAAATGGGGCGGAGTTTCTACAGTGGAAAATAAAGGGATTGAAGAGAAAGTGGTATTTTCCATTCCTAAGGAATTGAAAAGACACCTGGATGAAAGGAATATTGCTTAAAAAACCAAGTCAATCAAGCTGAATCGGCTATAACCTATTCAGCTTGATAACAACGCTTTCGTCTACCTAAACTCTCACTTCACCAACAGATCCCGCATCATGCCCATATCTTCATGTTCCAGATTGTGGCAATGATACATAAATATGCCGGTAAAATCGTTAAAAGGTTTTACGATTGATACCTCTTCTCCCGGCATTACCAATACAGTATCCTGCCAGCCTTGGCTGACTAAACCTTGCGATACCGTTTCATAGGTAGATTCAAACCTAGGATTAACCTTGCGTTCGATTATTTGAAATTGTTCGCCGTGCATATGCATCGGATGCGGCATCGACATACCATGACCGCCGTAATAACCGTTATTAAACGAAATCAATTGTTTGCTGTTCAGCGGCATAATTTCATCCGCTCGAATATCATGCATACGATACGAACGACCATTCAATAAGGCCGACATATGTCGCATCGACAAGGTAATTCTTCGGGCGTTACCCACATTATCAGCATCCTGCTCACGGAACTTATTGATCGTCGATAATTTTGAAGGTAAAACCGCTTTTTGGGAGACTTGCTTGGTAATTTTGAAGCGCATTAGAGGATAGTCCCCGCCTAAGGGTAAAGAACCGCCCATCATCCCCATACCCATCCTTCCGCCCATACCGCCGCGGCGCCCCATCATGCCGCCCATTCCCATGCCTCCCATGCCTCCCATACGACCCATGCCGCCCATCATACCCATCATTGAACCGCCTTCAAAAGGTAAACTTTTCAGGGTAATTTGATCGTCGGCTTTTCGACCGCTGAAGTCCACCCAAATATCATAACGTTCGCCAGGGGCAACCATTAAATAGGGAACTTTGACAGGTTTTTCCAATAAGCCGCCGTCAGTTCCGATGACCGTAATCGGAAAAGACCGCCCCCAGCCCAATTTATAAATCCGAGAATTAGAGCCGTTCAACACTCTAAACCGATACGCCGTTGAAGCAACCGGCATCACAAAATCAGGCCGTCCATTGACAAATATCTGTTCGCCCAAAAATCCGCGCATCCTCTGCATCATATGATTGGAATAATGTAATTGATTCTGTTGATCAAAACTACGATCCTGTAATACCAACGGCAAATCATATTCCCCTGTCGGCAGTCCAAGCGCTTGTTCTTCTCGGTCGCGCACAATCAGCATCCCCGCCAAACCGGAATATACCTGCTTAGCCGTTACCCCATGCGTGTGTGAGTGATAAAAATAAGTGCCGGCTCGATTGAGAATTTCAAATTCATATACAAATGTTTCTCCCTGATCAATTGCATACATCGGATTGCCGTCCATTTTGGCGGGGACATGCAGACCATGCCAATGCAAAATCGATTGGGCGGGTAAATAGTTGCGTAAAAATATCCTGACCTTCTGGCCTTTTCTAAAATTTAAAATAGGCGCTAGATAATTATCAACCAAGTTAACCACTGTATCTTTCGGCCCGCTAAGCACATCGCCGGTTATTTTCCAAACCAAGGTTTGCGGGCCATCTAAAATTGGAATCTTCACGGCCCTCATGTTAAGCTCAATTTCAACATCAGGATGGAAATCGGCTGTCGCCGTTCCTTTCCAGTTTGAACTCATACTATTTGTTATGCCGGGAAAACTGACAGCAACCGCTCCGAAAGCTGAATACTGTAAAAATTTACGACGATTTATTTTTTGAATTTTTTTCATAACTTCCCCTCGAATGCATTTACTATATTAGTATATTATTGTATACATAAGTTCAAAGCAAAATATTTTTTAAATAAATACCAACACACCCTGAAAGGAGGGAACTATGTCTGTCAAAAACATCGACATTAACATTAAGGATATGCAATGTTCAGGTTGCGAAATAATAATAGAAGAAGCCGTTCAAACCCTGCCCGGCGTCGTAAAAGCGCAGGCTGATTATTCCAAAGGGCGGGCTTCATTTTCCTTTGATACGCAGCGGGTTAGCGCCGAACAAATCACCGCTAAAATTGAAGAGAAAGGATATAGCGTTCAGGGCGCCCAAATAAAAAACCGATTCAGATTGATTTATTTCATATTGATCCTGGTCATAATCGGCGGTATTGCATTTTGGGGGAAAAGCATGATGCCCGGACTCATACCGCAATTGAGCGCGCAAATGAGTTACGCCATGCTATTCGGCATCGGCTTTTTAACCGGATTTCATTGTATCGGCATGTGTGGCGGATTTGTAGTCAGCTATGCCAGTCAGTCTCAATCAAAATTAGCCAGCATTGCCTCACACTTGTCCTACGGATTCGGTAAAACTCTATCCTATTCGGCAATAGGCGCAGGCTTCGGCGCATTAGGCGCAGCCATTACCATCACCCTTCATGCACGCGGCATTGTAGCGCTGATTTCCAGTGTTTTTCTTTTATTGTATGGTCTTAAAATGCTGGACTTGCTACCGGGATTAAGACGCTTTACGCTTCGCCTTCCTAAACGCTATAACCAATCAGTCCATCAAAACATCCAAAAAAACCGCAACCCATTGGTCATCGGCGTTTTTTCCGGATTATTGCTCGGCTGCGGTCCCTTGCAGGTAATGTACATTCTTGCCGCCGGCACAGGCGATCCTATCGAAGGCGCGACACTGCTGTTTTTCTTCGGCCTGGGAACCTTACTGCCTTTATTAAGTTTCGGTCTGATCGCTAATATTCTTTCTCGAAATACCATATATGAAATTGTCCGGGTATCCGGCGTTTTAGTGATAGCTATGGGCGTCATGATGGCGAATAGAGGCTTGAAGCTCACGGGTTCCGGCTATGATTTTAATTCGGTATGGCCGATTATTCAGCAAACCATCATTTCGCTACTCAATCAACTGACAACAGGCGTATAATTTATTGACGCAGCAACAATGAAACATCATAGGCGAACAGAACTATTATGAAAAAAATCTATTTTTGGATACTCCTGATATTCTTTTTTTTCAATCTGCCGCTAAATGCAGATACCATAGATCCCTATGAAATATTTCATCGTTACTATCAAGCAACCGGCGGTCTACAAAATCATAAACGCATTAAAACCCGCTACATCAGCGGCCGCGTACAACAAGATAATTTAAAAGGTCATTTTAAAAGCTGGTCGGAAACCCCGTTGCGTTATTATGCAGCGCAGGACTTCAACATTATTCGTGAACAATCCGGCGATAACGGCCAACAACTCTGGCATAAAGACAGCAACGGCAAAGTACAACTCATTAAAGACCCGGAAAGTCTGGAGCGCCGTAGAATTAGAAATTTAATGGCCTTTTATGAGCACCTCAAAAAAAATAGTCCTTACTTCAAACTCCGCTACATCGGTCAAAGCGTTATCAATCACCGTCAGGTAGAAGTGATCGAACTAGCCAATACTATCAACAGCGACAGCAGCCGGTTTTTTTTCGACGCCGAGAATTATCAATTACTCAAATCCATCGAAAAACAGCCGGATGTTGAAATCCACAGTAGTTACTCCGACTATCGCAAAGTCGACGGCGACATTATCATTCCTTTTCGGACGGAATCGGAAGTCAAACCCCGCAACAAATTTGAAACCACCGTCATAGAAGAATTTATCGCCAACCTCTCGGTTGACGCCAGGCATTATCAAATCCCCGCTGAATCGCTGAGTCCCGTTCATTTCCGACATGGCGATCATAGCGGTAATATCAAGTTTGAGCTTTTTGACAATATTATTTATCTGCCGACCCGTTTAAAAGATGATGAAAAAGTCTGGGTATTCGACAGTGGCGCATCCCAATCGGTTATTGATGAAGATTACGCTCGCCAAATGGGGTTAACCATTCATCCGGGAATAAAAGGATTCGGATTCGGCGGCACTTTTGATTTAGCCTACACGCGACTGCCCTTATATGGACCCGGCGGCGCTTTAGTGGAGAATCAGACGGTTTACGCGATGAAAAATCTGGCGCAACGCTTTGATAAAGAAAATGTAGTCGGCATTTTAGGTTACGATTTCCTATCCCGTTTTGTCGTTAAAATTGATTACGCGCAACAAACCATCGCCCTATTCTCACCTCAAACTTTCAAATATTCAGGCAATGGCAGCCTAATTTCAGCTCCGCTCAAATACAATACTTTCACCCTACCCATCACCATCAACGAGCAATACACCGGCACCTGGTCGCTGGATTTAGGCGCCTACGACTCATCGCTGCATTTTTTATACAGCCAACAACAAGGCTTTCACCATTTACCCGGCGTAGAAACCATCAGCGCAGGCGCATCGGGTGTGGTTTTAGAAAAAAAAGTGAAATTCGATTCGGTCAAAATAGGCCGCCATACCATTTCGCCGGTCTATTTAAATTTCCCCTTGCAAGAAGGCAGCGGCGCCAGCCGTGGCGGGGAAATCGCCGGCAACCTGGGCAATTCCATATTACAACGCTTTGTGTTGTATCTGGATTATCAAAACCAACAACTCATCTTTGAACCGGGCGAGGACTTTAAAATACATATCCCCCAAGACCGCAGCGGCATCACTTTAAGTTATTCAGAAGAAGACGGTTACCCCTTCATCGCCCATATCAGCCCCGGCTCTCCCGCCGCCGAAACCGATCTATTGCCCGGAGATGATATTATCGCTGTTAACCAACAGCAAACTCAAGGACTTGAACAGCTTATCACCGTGCGGGAAGCTTTGATGGCTACGGATGATAAGCCGGTGCGTTTAACCATTCGGCGGCAAGGGGGAAATCATCAGGTTATGTTGAAACTACGGAATTTGTTTTAAGGACTTAGGATGAAATAAAACCCGAAACTAATCAACCCAAGGCCTGGCTTGTTTAATCGCCAATCTTCCTCGGCTACCGTCAAACGTTTCAGTGATTTTAAACTCAATATCTATCGCGAAATCATCATCGCCCTGATATAGCGATTTAAAATGATCATGAATAATGGTCATATTAACGCGCAATTGTTCAATCTCCGATTCAGTCAAGGTATTTTCCGTACTCACCGGAGCGCCATAAACTGTTTCAACATTAGAATGACGTATATAAAGTGTTTCCCAACTGAGCGTATTCAATGAATTCGGCAAATGGGTGACAATCAATTCATCGGGTATCGCGGTTTCAAAGCCATGTTCAGTTGCGATAGGTTCCGGATTGGTAATCGAAATTTCGCCATATTGAGCGTTAATATAATATCCTTCCCACCCCGGATTATAGATATTCTTGCTGATGGCGACCCCATTCACTTGTTCATCGCCGTAATTGGGATGCACCAATATGCCCATATATGTTTTCAAATGATCGATATTGTGCAAACGCCTTTCTTCAAACGCTCGTTCTGTCCATAAACTCGCCCAGATCTCTTTAACGCTTTTGATTAATTGCCCCTCTTTAGGTTTATGCGTCACCGAATCATATAAACCCGCGCCATTAAATCCAGGTAAATCTTCGTTATTAGTGCTGGAACGTAAACGCAGCTTTTGCGTGAACGGTTCGCCGGAAGGCTCCCAAAAAAGCCGAATAGTTTCCAGTTCATCGATTATTGCTGTAGTCACTTCAGCGTCTTCGATTAAATTTCGTAGATCCGTCAGCTTGTCCGCTCGATAGTCGCGATCATTTTTAAACAGCTCCTGATTTATTAATTCACTAACATATTGATACAGGTTTACACTGCCTTCCGTATCGCATAATTGACGCATATCATCGAAACATCGCGATAACTGCATAAATTGATCATAAAAATAAAAAGGAATCGCATATCCGCGCGGTGGAATATCAGCTGTTAATATTTTTCCCAATTCCGCTACATTAGCCGCTTTCACGCCGATACTGGTCCAATCATCAAACCCCACGTCTGTCAATGGCCGGGGATGAATCACTGTTAAATCACTTCCCGGCGTTACCGTATTATCGGGAATCAAATCCGCCAACCATTGTAAAGCCTGTTGCTCAGTAGCTAAACTCAGATGCACGCCATTATCATCCACCTGATAATGCACCCATTGATTCAGCAAGGCGTTAATTTCCGGTTTGTCCGTTGCATCTTTAAGGTAGGCGTTCGGTGTATTATTTTGCTTAGCTTTTAAGTTAATATGCGACAACGGCGTTTGCGGCTCAATGGTAATAATCCCGCCAACATGCCCCAATTCATTCGGCGCGTAATTGTAAATAGCAATCACGTCTTCCCCCGGCGCCCTGTCGCCTGGGTTGATAATTTTCAATATGCCATAGGCTTCACCGGTGTTGAGTACGGCTGAGTCCAGGTTTTTAAAAATATCATCGGTAGTGACAACCGCTATATGTTTTTGCGCAAAGCGCTCGGCAAACCCCTGTAGGGCGATTTCATGGGTATCGCCAACCGGGTGATAAGCCAATTGATCAGCAGCAAAAGGCAATGCCGCTTGAATTCTACGATAGGCTAATTCAATCAATTGCTCAGGCACATTATCCGTCGGCCAAAATTCTATGGCATAAATACCTTTGCCTTGTTCAGAAACATAATCATCATAAGCGATAATCGAACCGGCTAGCATTGCACGGTCATCTCTAAAGTATGTTTCAGAAAAAAAACGGGAATTCCCTTGCCAATAATCAAATTCCTGATAATACCCTAACTGTTCACGCATAAAATCATAATGCAGTTTTGTTTGTTGGGTATTCATCAAGACCAGCACCGGCTGAGCGGAATCGACATTCAACAAGACAAATTTCACTTCTTGCGCGCCGAATATACTGGAAGCATTCACCGTTGACGCATTCTTTTCAAAAACTGAACGCGCTGAAATAAAAATATCGCCTGTTTGTTGATTCAACGGCCATTGATAAACCGCCGCACCCTGTACATCATTAAGTTGTTTCAGCTTAAATTGAATTGGATCGGAGCCGGGCGCCGCCTGCATTTCCAAAAAATAACCGGATGTTCCCGATTGCTCGCCGTCGCCAATGCATAAAGCTGGAATATTTAATGTCAGCTCATTAAAACTGAAGCTGCCTTGCTCCTTAGATGCCTCCGAAACAGTCGCCTCAGTTAACTGAAATGATAAAAAAGGGTCAGCGCCCGTCAATTGAAATTGAGCATCAATTAACAGCCCCTCCCCTTCAACTGCGATGGCTGGGGCAATCAAACGACTTTGCCCGATATCATATCGAGTATGCTGCTCCGAACACATTTCCGCCTGGGCAAAGCCCCAAACTAAACTGCCAGTCATTAGGAAAGATAAAATACAACCGTGTTTAATTAACATAATCTGAACTCCTTTATTTGGGAACGTGAATATCATCCCCGTTCCTTAGCAGCCGTGGCGGAAGTTAATATAAATTCAAAACTTTGCTGATTGGGCAATAATTGTAAAACGACATTCAAATAAGTCTTCTGATTCGTAGCGGATATCAAAGCCAAACGCTTGATGCTTATCTGACCATTTTCGAGGCTAAAAACAGCCTGTTCAGTAACTTGATCGAGAATTTTTTCAACGCTGGATAAGCGTAGTACTAACCCCTCTTCTGTTACATGAAGATGAAACTGGACCTGATAAGAACCCATTCCATCAACCCATAAATTATCAATCGATAAGGCAGAGACATCGCTATGATAAGCGGCATTTTCCTCACTCTGCCGATGATCAAAAATATACACGCCGCTTAACGAGGAAATAATCAATTGATCAGGACTCATTGCCGAGGCTAGACTAAATTGATCGTGAGCGGACAACTTTTGATTAACGATATTTCCGAGCAAGTCATCATGTTGCCTGACATCTACGCTAAACAAATAGCCTTGTCCACTATTAAAGCCATTGACATGAAGCTTATCAGAGCCTATGAATATGGATTGATCAGTCGCCGCCATGCTGACCCCAAAGTTTCCGCCGACATTTGCATTGACCGCAAAAAGCGCAATATCCTCTTCCCAAAGCCCTTTATTGCGCCGATAAAGATAAACCATGCCCGCGCGTAAAAAATCAAAGACATCTTTTTGTCTCACTGCAGCGGCAATCAGATCGCCCTTTATAATCAACTTTTCGCCTAAGTGATCGTTGGATTCTCGGATACTCGAGTTTAATCGTTGTTGAAAAATCCATTCGCCGTTTATATTTTCATAAACAAAAATGGCGCCGCTTTCAATCCCCGGATCAAAAACTTCCCCTTTGCTGATTTGAAACCGAGCCTGGATTTGACTGTACTGCCGACGATTCGGGACTGCCGAATTATCAGCATCGGTATAAGGCGCGCCTATCGCCAGAGTGTTTCCATTAACGCCAATGGCCGCCCCAAAACGAGCGGCTTGCTGATCTTCCGGCTTTATCGTCAGCTGCAAACGCCAATTACCCGAAGGTTCGCGTACAAAACCATACACAACTCCTTGCTGATGACCGAGTGCGCCGACAAATAACATCCCCTCATGATAAGCAAGCGCGCTACCAAAACGACCGTCGTTAAACGACTCAGGCGCTGTTAATTTAAAAGCTAAAAACCATTGCTGATTATCCAACTGATAAATATAGACAGCCCCGCTATCGCTTCCTTTTTCATCATCACGGTCAGCTGAGACAAACAAAAAATCATCCTGTAACAACAAGCTTGATGCAAAACCATCGCTGGGCTTATTACTGTTTAACTCGGTGAGTAAAGGCCAATGCTCCGCATTTTTGTATAGGTAAACACTGCCGCTAGCGCCGATGGTTCGGCTTTTAGCCGCCACCGCCAAAAAATCACGGCTTAAAGACAAGTCAGACCCGAATAACTTATCGGCGACAGAAAGCGGCTTCAGTAAACGGCTTTCATGCAACTGCGATAAGTCCAGATTATCAACCGCATGAACAGTCTGAAACGATAGACTCAAGCAGAATATAAATAATAGTTTGATTCGATTCAGAGACTTAAACTTGTCAGCATTCATGTTTAAAAATTGTTTTTTGAATTCCGGCGATGGCTTTTAGGTGGGATGTTTTCGCAGAAAAATAGTTATCCAAGCAACCTTAGTTCTTAATTTTCGTTTCAATCGCCATCATTGAGGCGTATCGATAGTCAGAGGCATAAAACATTTGCTTAAACCGGCTGACTTCTTCCGCCTGAACACTGAATAAATCTTGAGCATGAGCATGACCCAGCGTTTGATAAACTAACTCTGCTTTCAGGGTATAGCTTTCGCCTGATAACCCCGCAATCTTGTATTTAACCGTATCGCCGCCGCCCTGAAAATCAACATCATGCTTCGCCTCGCCCTTAACCTGAATTTTATCCGGCGCGCTGTCTTTGTCAAAACCCGACGGTAAAATTCGGTTATCTTTACGATATTGTTTAGCTCTAAATAAGGTATAAGTGATGTTATTTTGGTAATCTTCCATCACCGCCTCATACACTTGCACTTTGTCCTCACTATCAATCAACGGGTAATGCGGTTCATGGCGTGTATTATCTTGATCCGAATCAAGCCCGGCGACACTGCCATCCGCATTCATTTTGCCGGATTCAAAAACCACTTGATTTTGATTATCCAATACAGTGACATGTAAAATGACTCTTCTTGACGGATAGCCGCTAGGTAACTTATGCCCGGTCTTACTGGTAATGCGTACTGAAAATTGCAATTCATCATTGCTTTTTTCGACATCTTCAAAGCTCAGCTCCGCCGCCTTGGACAACAATTTTCCAGCATTGGCAATGCTTTTTGAAAAATCGAGAGGCGTCACCCCTAATTTCTTACGATTATTTTGTAATATCGACAACATTAATTGATTGCTGCCCAAGAAAGCATGCCTAGCGAAATTATCTCGTTCCGTGGTCAGATTCCTTGGTTGAGAAGCGATGATAACGCCGTTAACCCTTTCCATATGGCAATCCTGACAACTTTTGCTATCGACAAACTCACTGTTTAACCATTCGCTGTAAGGCGATTGTTCAGGGAATTCATCTTCTTTGCCTTGACTTAAAATATTGCCATTTTCATCGGTATACGGCGTCGTCAACTCATGACAACTGGCGCAAACTTCAGAAGATTTAATATGTTCGCTGAATATCGGCGTATAACCGACAAAGGTTTCCATGGGCGTGGTGCTAACATTTTCATACGGCCCATAAATAATACCTTCCGATTCAACTTGAAAATTCCCGGAAAACCCCGCTTCCGTTCCGAAAGGAGAGGCCGGTGAAATTTGATGGCATAGCGAACAGCTGACCCCATTCATAGCCAAATTAAAGTAAGGATTATCCTCGTTTAAAATCCCATCGCCAAAAACAGCTTGAATCGGCGCATTGGCTTTACGCGCTTCCTCATTCGCCATCGGGGCGTGACACCGCGTACAAGTATCATGTATTTCGTTTTCCAAGGCCGGGGTGCGGATTAATTCGGTTTTGAGTTTGGCCTGCCAGAAAGGATCCCGGGTGGAGTTAGCCATCATCGTGGTATTCCAATCACTGATGATGGAAACATCATTCTGGTCTTCATCCTTCAAACCGTTATGACATTGCATGCATAGCGAAGAACCGCGAAAGTGATTGGACCTGAAAGAGCGGTTTTCGCGAGGTAAGTTTACCGCCTCCGCTAAATTATTTAATTGAAACAAATCCTCGCTCAAATAACTCACATCGGCGGCCAAAAAATTGCCGAAAACCAAAATATTAGATAAATGAAAATTCAATCCCGAATAAAGCGGAACAATTTGCTCCGCATCAATTTCCTTCGACTGCAAAGTAACAGCGGATAATTTCAATTTATCCGGCGGTTGATAATTGAACTCGACGTTATAGTATTGATTTTGTAATTCGACAAAAGGTATTTTTAACAAGTTGTCTTTGTCATGATATACCGCATCGCTAAAAACCAGCGTTGAAAACAAAAAAAACAACATCCCTGATAAAACGGTGAAATAGTTTTTCATGACAATCCCTTGAATAAAAAATTTTTTGTTACTACTCACCCGTAACGAAGGCAAGCGTCTGTTATTGTTTACATCATCATTTCGTCAGCAGCATAAGCGGCAAATTCCACCAAACCGGTATTGCCTCCGGTGCTTGTCGCCACATCCAGTTTCACAGAAGTGGTAATGCGATCAATCATAAAAGAATGCGCCTGTTGTGTATCCGGTAAAGTAAAAGGCCCCAATACTTCGCCGTTATCAATCGTAATGGTAAAACTATTAATAATAGCCGTGCCGTTAGACATGGCGCGCGACCAAACTTCTATCACACCAATGTGCTCGGTCTGCGGCAGAGTCACCTCCAAAAACGCATTATCCCCATCGCCAGATGAAGACCAGGCGCTGCCGGATGAACCATCCAAAGCGGAATTTGCGCCCCAGGTTTGATCATTGGCTGCGCCGCCGAAATTACTGCTCACTGCGGTCACGGTTGCGCCGTTATTCAGCGATAATAAATTGGGATCAGATAAAGCGGCAGCGCTCGTATTAAAAGTGCGTAACGGCGACCAATAAAAATTACCTTGTTGATCCGATCCTTGCACCCGATAATAATAAAGTGTATTAGCTTCCAAACCAATTAATACAGGGTTATGGTCGATAATGGCGCCGCCGTTCATATTCGGGTCAGTCGCCGCCGACCCCAAATCCATTGTTTTACCGTAAACCACTGTACAGGCCAACGGAATGCCGGACACAAAAGTTAACCGCGCCGAATTTGCCGTAATATCGACAATCTCAGGTTCACCCTGCTCGGTTGTCACTTTACTTAGCGGAAAATATTGCGGCGGCACATCCGTAGGCGGAATTTGAGCGAATTCCTTCACTTCAAAGGCGATGCCGTCGGCGCTGCTTTTAAAAGCCAAATCGGCCCATAAGTAATTATTCTGAAATTTAATGACCGGAATATGCAAATCCAGCGATTCGTTAATTTCAGCATGCTCCGCAGACGCCATAGAAGCGTATGAACTCGCAACAGCAACGACAAATGAAATGAATTGTTTTTTCATGGCGCTACAATCCCAACTGACTCAATAAATCATCCAATCCGCCGACTTCAGTCAAACCATTAAACATTGGCCCGTAAAGATAAACCATACCGTTTTGCACGCCGACATAGGTATCCGTTTCCGGATAATAGCGAATGTAATAGCCGAATGCGGTAAAAGATTCTTGTTGAGATGAAAAAATGTCTTTAACATTGTTTTCCGCCCAATCGAATAATTGATCAGCTTTAATCAGCTCATTGATGGCGTCAACGCCATTGCCGCCAGAGCCGCCGTCTTCGCCGTCAAACTCCACCATTAAAATGATCTGGTTATCATAACCGGTATGACTTTCCGGATTAGTACAGCTGGGCATACTGCCCATGCTCACGTAATGACACATAGAACCGTTTAAATCCACCCAGATATTATTTTCATCATAACTGACCAAGCGAGGATTAAAGCCAAAGGGCGAAAAGCTGGAATCTACCGTGACATTTTTTATGGCGGGTAGATTGTTGGCGATATCGCTGATATGAATGCCCACCGAACTCCCGTACATATATTCGTAATGCAATAGTTGTTTAGTAATACTGGTGTAAGTTAAGGTGATTTTATTGCCTTCAAAATCTATATCCCACAATTCATACTCATTGCCCGTGCTGGAATGAAAATCACTCAGGTCAGGTGAAATATCATCGCTGGCGAACGTCGATATGCTGTCTTTGACAAAAAATTTATCGCCGCCCTGCCCGGGTGAATTTTTGCTCCATAACTCCCAATTAACTTGTACGTTTAAATTGTGAAAACCTTCACCCGCCCATAAAGGTTGAGCTGATAAGCCAAATAACAAAGGTAAAAAGGTAATATTTTTTAACTTGCTTAACATTTAATACTCCTGCGCCGCATTGTGTTTGTTAACGACAATAAAATAACTACTGAGTGGGATAATCAAAATCAATACTGATTCGTCCCCAAAAAGCGCGTCCTGGTTCATTAACTTTATTAGAGGTAGCAAAAAACCCGCCAAATCCGCCCGACCCGTCTCTATTTAAATGTTCGGTGTATTTTTTATCCGATAAATTATCGATGCCGAACTTCAGCTTCACCGCTTCATGAGGCTGATAACCCATTTCCAGCGAGTAAACGGTAAATCCCGGCGTCGGCCCGTCACTGTCCAGTGATAGCGGATTACCATGATTATCGTGGACGCGGGTTTGTCTATCCACCAAGCGCACTTTGAAGCCCGCGTTAAAAGGCCCATAGTTATAATCCAGTTTGATTGAACCCTCTAAAGGCGGCGTTAAAGCTAACGGCACATCCTGAGTCAGGTTTTGCGCATAGGTGTAAGCTAGGTCACCGCTGATTTTCCAGTTTTCATCAAATTGATAACTGTAAAGGAATTCACCGCCTACGCGTTCGGCGTCTATATTAAAAGCTTCTGCGCCGCCCCTTACCAAAATATAATCATCGATGCGACTATAGAAGCCATAGACCTCGGTGGTGGATTTCTCGGTTTCATAGAGTAATTTCAAATCCACTTCATTGTTTTTTTCCGGGGCCAGAAAAAATGCATCGGTGCTATAAACTTCCCAATAATCCGGAGCTCGTTGGGCATGACCATATCCCAAAGCAACCGTTAAGGGAATTTCATCAAAACCATGTTCGCCGCGAAAAAACCCGCTATACAAGTTGTGCCTGCTTTTTTGATGAGAACCGCTCAGTACTAAAGTGCTGACTTCACCGGCGGCATGCATTAAATCAGTTTTGGTCAGTAATGAATCTCCGCGCGCGCCGCCGACAAAACGAGTACCGAACGGGCTGTCCCAAGCCAATTCGGCATAAGCGCCGAAGTTCTCAAAATTAAGAATTGGATTCAAAGGCTTATTGGTGCGCGTCGGAAAAGGCTCAAAGCCGATTTCAACCTGCTCTCTATCCGGCGCATCAGCCATCGCATCAAAAGCATCGCGACGATAGGAAATCCCCATCGACAGCTCAAAATCTTCAGTCGGTTCAAAAACAGCATCGGAACTAACATAAGTCTGTTGACCGACTTGTCTCATTAAAATCAATTGGGTCAAAGAAGACTCGCGGATACTGAAATTATCCATAGTATGATCGACGATGGTATGGCTGAGTTTAAAATCCAGCTCTTTAAACCATGGCGTCAGGTTCAAGGTTTCAAAGGCCAAAGTATATTTGTCTTGATTTAGATCCGTTGCATCCATATGAATGGTTGCATTGGCGATTTGTCCATCGGTATGGGTGGTGGACAATTCCAGACGCGTATCTTTATTCGGTGTGAAACCAATAAAATAACGGTCGCTCCAGGTATCATAATGGGTCAATTCAACGGTCTGACCGCCGCCTTGTTCATAATCGCCGCCCCGGGTGCGATTGCCGGTATAGCCTAAATAAGCGTATTCATTACCCACCGAAGAATCAAAAGAGAAATTCTGTCGATTGAAACTACCGTAATAATAGCTGCTGTAGAGTTGTACGCCGAGCTCATCATACTCCGGTTTACGTCTTTCAAAATCCACAGCCCCGCCTATGCTATTGCCGTATTTAACGGATTGCGGCCCTTTCAATAACAATAAATTCTTAATATTGCCCGGCTTCACATAAACCGTCGCCGGATCCATACGGTGGTTACAAACCCCGCCGACAGGAACGCCGTCAATACTGATATTCAGCCTGGTGCCGCCTAATCCGCGCATCACCGGATCAGAACCGATTCCGCCTTGACGTATCAATGAAATGCCCGGCGTCTTTTTTAAAATATCAGCGCCATCATTGGCAGTGCTTAAATCCATTTGCACATCCTGCACTTGTTTAAATGACACATCCGCCGCCTCACCGGAAATGGTCATGGATTCAAATTCTATTTTAGATTCATGTTGTTGATGTTCATCATGATCTGCAAACGCCCAACCTCCAAATTGGTTGATAATCAAAATTCCCGTGATAATGGGTTTACTTCTTACTCTCACTCTCTTTCAGCCTATTTATATGTTTTTATTGTGCGTTTGTTTTCTCTTATACGGTTAATTCCGAATATTCGTTACACTTTGGAAGCCAAAAACAAACCATTTGCTAAATTTTTTAATTCGATTGCGCGATGAATATAGTCATTCGCTTTTACGCCGGGCAACACCATCCCTTTTTTAAGTAATAGCAATGCTTCTTTCAACAAGTTGACGGATTCATAATTGGCTATTACCGCGCCGCCTTCCAAAACTTCAATGGCGTCCTCAGTATCGGCAATCGCTAATTTTAACATTTCCTTGCGATCTCTCGCGTTTAATTGCAAGGCCTGATTAGCCAGATAGTTTGAATTGCGGATATTTTCCATTGCATTTAAAGTGCGTAAAAACAAACCGACAGCGGTAATTTGGGTCGGTTCTAAATGGATGCAACGCTCACAAACCGATTCCGAGTCGCTCGGGTCTGCCGGGTTAGCGCCGGGAGAAGCGTGAAAGGCTTGGCTGTTATAAAAAGCTACGGCCTCTTCAATAGTGTTAACCGAATTATTATGGAAGAACGGCGCAGTATCGGCAGCCTCAATAACCGTCGTCATATTGAATTCGCCGTTGCCGAAACACGGATGAATTTGACCTGGTCCGCATTCAAGTTTTATATCCTGTCCGAAACCGGCGTCCACCGCCAGTTTTTTCCAAACAATGCGCGCCGGATTATCCGGCATATTTTCCACGCCGGTATCGCGGTTGCCGTTTTGAAAACTGGTTGAACTGTTGGCGCCTCCGTTTAAATGACAGCCCTTACACTGGCCGGTGCCTTCCTCTTTACTATGAAATAATTCCAAACCGCGTTGCACCAACGGCGAAGCAAAACGCATTTCATCCAGATCCGGATCTTCAGTCCTGCCCAATGACAGCATATAGGCCTCAATCGCATCTAACTCTTCATCATTCGCCAATCTAAAATCGACTCCCGGCTGGCGATTCATGGTCTTTGGCATATGCTGAATAATGGCCCCCAACGTAAAAGAACGTAAAGATCCATCGCCCGGCGAACCATCTCCCGACCAACCTAAGGTATGAACCAAAAATTGTCCTTCATGCTCTTCCTCCGGGGTGATTGATGTCGCCAAAGCTAAAGTATGCGGAACCCCTCTAAAAACCGGCGGTCGATCGAAACCGTCAAGATTTGTCAAAATCAAACCGAATTGTCGCATTAACTTGGAATTTTCTAATTCTGCCAGAGC
The DNA here is from genome assembly GCA_006844585.1 of Methylococcaceae bacterium. Classification (GTDB taxonomy): domain Bacteria; phylum Pseudomonadota; class Gammaproteobacteria; order Methylococcales; family Methylomonadaceae; genus Methylomarinum. Next base: position 20,792 of record SPJM01000188.1, read on the forward strand.
CGGATTAGTTTCATGAACAAACAAAGGGTCATCGGCATTTAACGTTGCTATAAATTTAGGATCAATAGTGTGATTATTTTCCGGCGGATGACAAGTGCCGCAAGTTCTACCATTGCCGTCAAAAGTTTCATTAAGAAATAACGCCCTACCCTTAGCCACCCGTTCGCCCAGAATATCAGCTAAATCAAAATTCGATTGCGCCGCGTAAGCCTTATCAGGTAGTAAAAAACTCAAAAAATGTTCGGACTGCTGTTGCTGCTCAGCGGTTAAGGCTAACTGATTACGAGTGTAATTCGCATAATAGGCTTTTTGAAACAAACTTAAACTACCCTGCATCACCGGTTCCCTCGACGATGCAGCCAACACAACGGCTCGGCTTAAGGCGAAATCATCCCATTGGCTGATTTGTAACTCGCCTTCCAGAAACCAATTTCCGTCAATTTCCTTGATTGCACCCAAAGGTTTTTTTAAGGCTTCGCCCGCTGCGCTTTTTAAACGTCCCTCCAAAACCAATTGGTAATCTTCTCCGGCTTCCAAACCACTTGCTTGAAACCCTGTTTTGCCGGAATAAAGATCAATGCTTAACCGCCCTCTGCTATTTTTATTCACCGATTTATTAAGCAAATCCTCAATCGCCACCAAATCAAGATTTAGCTCCCCCGCTAGATGATCGCCTTGTTGATGTTGCCAGCGCTGGTAATTTTTCATTAAGGCGGCGACATTACCCTTACCGGTGACCGGCGCCGAATTTTTATCTTGCGGAAGGAGAAATGAAAATACAAACGCTAAAGAAAAAAAGGAGAAAAATAACAGCTTGAATTTCATGGCTAGTATTATGGAATATATCAACGGGAAAACGTTTGATAAAGCAAAACTCACGCCAACAATTTGGCACAAATACTGCTTTCAATAAACTTTTCGGCTCATCTCAGATGGGTCTATGTTTCACAACCTTATATGGAGTTTAATATGCATAAAATGATTAACTTGTTCGGCGCCGGGGCTTTAATCCTGTCCAGCGGAGCATACGCGGATAATACCGTTGAATTCGGCGACGCAGTGGAAGGCGGAATTGGTTATGAATGGACAGTCAACATCAGTGAAAACGGATCGCTGGAATATGTTGGCGCCGTGGGCGGGAAAAGTTCATGGGAGCCGGAATTTACCGATCCGGATCGCGGCTGGACGCATACTTCAGACTGGACGTCGTTGACCTTGGAGTCCGCTAAATTAGTCACTATCGAATTATATAGACAACAAGGGGTGACTTATAGCTCAACCGACAGAGAAACCGGCCAAGTCAGCACAAATACCTCCGGTAACTGCTTACATCCGGTTATTTCAGTTTATAAAGGCATTGATACCACGACTGAATCAGAAAAAGGCAGCTTTAACCCTGCCGGCAATTTCTGGAGTACGCTTGAGTTTTCAAACATCGCCTATGATATTGCTCCGGATGCAACTAAAGTCATGACAACTTTGATTCTGGATGCCGGGGAATATTCGTTGAATTTCGGCGGTTCTAATGGAGCGATTTATACTGAAGATAATGCGGCTTGTTTCAACGGCCTACATGGTTTTAGAGCAAAAATCAGCGCACAAGACGTGCCTCCTTCACTTTAAGAAGGAATAAATCTATTAAACAAAGTTATTTAACCCAAAGAACTGCGCTAAATAACACAGTTTAATTTTTTGCAGGGATTGTTTAAAAAACATACTGTCAATTAATCCAGCTTTGTCACTGTAGCGCATAACGAAAAAATAATTTTTACGTTGTTCATAAAGCCTATAAATTTTCTGACAAGAGCGAATTAAGTCCGGCATAAAAAAAAACGCGGAATTTCATTGTTTGAAATTCCGCGTATCTTTTAGCCTATCAATTTAATAAATTTTTCAATCTAAACAATTGCGTTTCCCCATTGGAGTCATCAACGCCGTCATTGTCGTTGATTATCAATAAGGTCTTATCCTCAGCAATCGTCATCCCTTCGATTTTCTCCAACACCTGCCCACCTGTCTGTTTCAAGGTCGGCATCAAATCGACCACCAATGTTTTTTCGATAACCGGAAAAAACGCAGGCGTTACGCCGACCGGCACATCAGGAAGCGGCGTTAAGGCTGACACGTCAAATCGATATACTTTTTTGATGCGAGCATCAACAGAGCCTTGATTATCGCGTTCGATGACTGCAAATTGATGGTCATCAATAGCAGTGATTTCCGATAAGCCGACCCAACCGCCGTTTGGCGATGTCGCTTCATCCAATGGATAATAATAAAAACTCCATTGTTGTTCGACCACATCATAACGACCGATGCGAGTATGACCGTCTATATCATCGCCCCATTCACGTTGGAAAGCGACCCACAATACTTCACTATCGGCAGCGCCGGTAGCTGCAACGCCTTCCAAACCGAAACGCACTTGGCGATCATTAGTCGATTGCGGTAATTGAACAACATTATCGATGACCCCTTCCGCCGTAACATGCAAGACTAAATTCGGCGTTTCAAACGGTCTGTCTTCATCGCCGACCGTGCCCCGGCCTTCCGACGCCAGCCAAAACCCGCCCGCAGCGCTGACGGCAATACCTTCCAAATCCAGATTGACGGTTTGATCGGCATTGACCAAATCAGCGGATACCGCTGTGACTAAACCATTGGCGTCCTGCAAGACGATTTCCTGATTAATCAGCGCTGGCTTTTGGCTCACATCTAAAGCAAAAATACGGCTTTGTTGATAAAAGCTATCGTGGATTGTATACGCCGTATCAACTGCTGTTTTCGACATCGCTAAACCGGATAAGGCGCCCCAAGGAATTGGCGTGGAGTCTTCACGATCTGCAGATTTAACCGTCGGGTATAAAGCTGCGCCGTGCTGCAATTGATAAATGTTCAACACTGAGCGATATTTATCGCCGCGATCATCTTTCTCACTGGCGGCGATCAATAAGCCTCTTTGCGGAATCGCTTTCACGCCTTCAGGACCCACACCGGCCGGTAAGATTTGACGCTCGCCGGTGCTTAAATTCTCAACAAACAACAAATTTGAACGTTCGGAAGCGACAAACAAATACTGATCACTGCCATAAACGCCATAATCCACATTTTCCGGTTCATTACCTTTATTGCCGGAACGACCATCAGGATAATGCCCTAAACGCACCGCTTCATGATCCAGCGTGTTGCCGCTATCAAAAATCACTTCACCGGCGGTATTGAAGATACTGTAACCACGACTGCCGCCGAACAAATCACCTTCGTTCGCCGTTGCAAATGTCGTTTCGCTGATCCAGGAAACACCGTCCGGCTCACGAGCAACTGAAGCTGCACTGGTATTTAAAGAGATCAAAGCCGGATCTTCTTCTTCAGTATCGATTTGATTTAAATCAATAGCCCCTGCGCTAAACTCAGCAGTCACTTCGCCGCTGGACAGGTCAACCAGAATCATATGATTATTTTCCTGCAAACTCAGCACGGCGATATTGCTTGCATTAATATCGACATACTCAGGCTCTACATCTTCCGGGAACAAATCGGCAATATTATCCAGGCTGACATTGCGCAAGGTCCATTCGCTCGGCTCACCGACTAAATCAACAATCACTAAAAAGCCGGAAGGAGCTTGCGGCGGCTCACCGTCGCCTAAATCTTCATCGCGTTCATTTTCGATCACGATCGCCGCATAGCGCCCGTCCGGGCTAACCGCCACCGCATCAGGCTGGCCGCCTAAATCCTTTTGTTCAATCACGGTTTTAGTCGCTAAATCAATTACATTCAACACCCCTGAAGGGTTGGTGAAACTTTCGGAGGTATTAACGGCGGCCAAGGCGTATTGACCGGCAACGGCAACCGAAGTGGGTTCGCCGTCTAGCTTAACGACTCCGGCGGCAATCGGATTGGCCGGGTTAACAATATCGACAAATCCGATATGCCCGGTTTCCGCATCTGTATAGACCAAAGTATTGCCGTCCTGGCTGACATCAACAATTTCCGCGACGGTTTCAGATTCAATATCCGTATTTAAGAAGACTGGAAATGAAGCAATGCGATTAAATGATTTGCCGCCGGTGACTGCTGCGAAGTCAGTCACTTCAAAAGTAATCGCATCATCGGGCACTAATTTCATCGAAACGTTGAATGCGCCAAAGCCGTCAATTGACACTTCCGGCAGCGATAACATTAAATTATCTACATCAAAATCAGCGGTATATCCGCCGACCGCCTCTATTTCCGCGCCTTCCACCAATTCAAATTGAATCGGGTTTTTGCTGATCAATTTCAAAGAAGCCGATAAAGTCGTTAATTCCGTTGCTGTGTCCCCTAAAGTAACGGCGTTTATAGTTAATACTTCCGCCGCAGAATCAAAGTTCACATTGGCGGCTTCGGCTACCGAATTCATGCCTTGGCATAAGGCCAAAAATGAAACCGTTTTACCGAGTAACGATTTTTTTGTCGATAAATTCATATATCCCCACTGCTTATTAATTAAATTCGAACGTTACAATATGAATAATCTATGTGACAAAATGATGAAATCGCCTTAATCCGGAATAAGCGCCTTGGTTAAACTACGCAGAATCAGTTGCCTGCGCATTTGAGCGAACTTTTAAGATTCTGTACAATCTGAACGATATTGATTTTATAACTCCCCATTAAGCAACAAAATCGTTGAACTGAATGAAAAAGACCTGCTCATTTTTTTTGATCCTGGTAATGCTGGTTTCGCCGCTGGCGTCAGCTTTGGATCACTGTTCAACCATGCTAATGCCGGAGCAATCAATGGCTGGGCAAACTTCGCCTTTAATGATGGAGATGGCGAACCCCTCGCATGCCAAACAGACCCCACAACATGACCCAAGCGCTACTCCGCAAATTGACTGTCAAACTATGGACGAATGCGGTTTCCAGCAATACAGCGCTTACCTTGCCTCTCCTTCATCTTTTCAAAAGACTGACGTTTCATCCGCGTTTTCTGCATTTAATTACCATCCCTACCGCAATCAATTACTCAGTGCGCTTTTCAGGCCGCCGATAGCATTTCTCTAAATTAAGGAACGTCCATGAAATAACTTGAACATTTGACTTGTCTTTTTTCTCGTATTCTGCGTTGCCTACATGGATGTAGGTAAGGGGCGAGAGCAGGAGCGGAAGCTTTGCACAAACAGTTACATAGCCTGCTATGCGCCTGTTTGTGCGCCTTGTATACGAAAAAAAATCCTGCGCCAAATGCCCAATTTATTTCATTCCCGTTCCTAAGGATTATTGCGCCAGTTCGCCGGAAACTGATTTCAGAACAGTTTGCCCTGCGTGATCGATTTGTTTTTCGCAAAGTCCTCTCATTCCTTGGCTCAACGCCAATTTTCCTTTTTTGCGACTAAAAATCAATTTGATGACATCATATTTGCCAACGGTATTTTTATTTTTCACGCTGCTGTCGAGCGGCATTGGAAAAACCGAACCCCTTAAACTATTAAACCCGGAATCAGCGATCCACATTGCTTTACAAGACAATCCCGGATTAGCGCAAATGCAGGCGCGTTATCAAGCCTTGCAATATCTACCCGCGCAACTCGGCGCATTGCCTGATCCGGTGATTCATTTTAATGCGCTTAATTTAGCAACCGATACTTTTGATCCGGCGCAGGAAAACATGACCCAATTCCAAGGCGGCGTCAGTCAGCGTTTGCCTTTTTTCGGCAAACTGGCGTTACGCGAACAAGCCGCAGAATTTCAGGCAAACGCCGCCGCTTTAGATTTGGCTGAGATGCGCAACCAATTGATTCGCGATGTCAAAATAAAGTGGTGGACATTATTTTATTTAAAGCGAGCCATTTACATTATCGAAATTAATTTAAACCTACTCCGTCAATTTGTGGAAATAGCCCGCAGCAAATATGAAGTCGGCGAAGGATTGCAGCAAGATGTGCTGCTGGCCCAATTGGAGCTATCTAAATTATTGGATCAACAAATTCAATTAAACAGCGCGATACTGGCGACATCAGCCCGCTTGAACGCGCTTTTAGGCCGTCCCGCTAATCAGAAATTCACCATCAGCTCAAGCGTTTCCGAACAACTACCCAACCTGCAAGCGGAAACTGAATTATATAAATTGGCTGAAAATTCACGCGCCGAATTGGCCTCGCAACGTCAGAACATACAAGCTGCGAAATCTCGTTTGAAGTTGGCCGAGAAACAACGCCTGCCGGATTTTAATATCGGCGTCTTTTACAGTGGACGCGATGATGCTTTAAACGGTCGCAAGCGAGCTGATTTTCTGAGTTTTAAACTGAGCGCTAATATGCCTATTTTTAGCGCCGATAAACAACAAAAAGCGATTGATCAACGCAGCAGCGAAGTGATGCAACAACGCTATGCCTTACAAGATCAACATCTCCGTGTTCTTGCTGAAATTAGCGAAGCTTACAGCGATTTTCAACAAAATAAACAGCAAATCATCCTTTTCAAACAAGGCATTATCCCGCAAGCCAGACAAACGGTCGCGTCAATGCTGACAGGCTACCAGGTCAATCAGGTGGATTTTTTAAATCTGGCGCGCAGCCAAATGACCTTATACAACTATGAAATCCAATATTGGAAAGCATTAACGGAAGCAAATCAGGCTTTAGCGAAACTGGTCGCTTCAGTCGGTCAGGAGGCCATTTATGAATAAATCCACCGTATTTTTGACCTTATCGGCTTTAGTATTCGGCTTAGGGATGGGGTATTGGTTAGCCGAGCAAAAAGCATTCAATACCAAGCAACATACTCATAAACAAACTCAAAAAGCGTTGTTTTACCGAAATCCGATGAATCCGGAAATAACGTCGTCGACGCCGATGAAAGACAGCATGGGCATGGATTATATTCCGGTATATGAACCAACCGGGAAAGCGGAAAATATCCCAGTCGGCACTGTGGCGATTGACGGAGTGACTCAACAAAACATTGCGGTGCGCACCGCTCAGGCTAAACGAAAAACCTTATCGCATATCGTGCGCGCAGTCGGCAGAGTGGCCTACGATGAAGAGCGCATGCTGCGTCTACATCCTAAAACCGAAGGCTGGATAGAACATCTGAATGTCGATAAAACCGGCCAATGGGTTGAAAAGAACACGGACCTGCTCAGCATTTATTCGCCGAAACTGGTCACCAGTCAACAAGAATATCTATTAGCGTTAAACAATTATCAAGCATTGAAGGACAGCCCTATCGCAGACATCAGCAAAGGCGCGAAAGACCTGCTGAACAGTTCTTTAGAACGTCTTAAACTGCTCGATGTGCCGCCTCATCAGCTTAAGGATTTACAAACCCATCATAAAATCCGCAAAAGCCTGCATATTCACGCCCCGGCCGAAGGCGTGGTGATGAATATCGGCGTGCGGGAAGGCCAGTATGTTACGCCGGTGACCGAACTCTATATGATCGCCGATTTACGAAAAGTTTGGGTTTACGCGGAAATATATGAACATGAGTTGCCCTGGGTTAAGCAAGGAGATCCGGTGGAAATGCGTTTGGCGGGCATCCCCGGCAAAACCTTTACCGGCCGTCTGACCTATATTTATCCCTATGCCGAACCTAAAACCCGCACCATTAAAGTACGTCTGGCCTTTGATAATCCGAAATTCTTATTAAAACCTGATATGTTTGCCGAGGTAACTATTTACGCCTCGCAACAAGTCAATGCCGTGGTTATTCCCGCCGAAGCGGTACTGCATTCCGGTTCCAGAAAAAAAGTATTCGTGGTTAGAGAGGCGGGTAAATTTGAGCCTAGAACCGTAAAATTAGGCATGGCGTCAAATAATGAAGTTGCTATATTGGAAGGCATACAAATAGACGAATTCGTGGTCACCTCCGGACAATTTTTGATTGACTCTGAATCCAAGCTACACGAAGCCGCCGCCAAAATGCTGGACTCGCCATCTCAATCTGCGCACCAGCGGCCAGCGATAGTAGAACACGATCATTCTATGCATGGAGCGAATCATGATTAATCGTTTAATCGATAACGCTTTAAAAGATCGCTTTATGGTGCTGGTTACGATGATGATTCTCGCGATAGCAGGCTTATGGAGCTATCAAAACACCGCGCTGGATGCGATTCCGGATTTATCGGATGTCCAGGTCATCGTGTTGACTAAATATCCCGGTCAAGCGCCGCAAGTGGTTGAAGACCAGGTGACCTATCCCTTAACTACAGCGATGCTGGCGGCGCCTAAAGCCAAAACCGTACGCGGTTATTCCTTCTTCGGATTATCGTTTATCTACATCATCTTCGAAGACGATACCGATATGTATTGGGCCAGGTCGCGGGTTTTAGAATCCTTAAATTATGTCGGCGATCAACTCCCGGCAGGGGCTACCCCAACCCTGGGCCCTGACGCTACTGGAGTCGGTTGGATATATGAATATGCTTTAGTCGATAAAAGCGGTCGTCATGATCTGGCTCAACTGCGCTCAATACAAGATTGGTATCTACGCTATCCGCTGCAAACTGTTAACGGCGTTGCCGAAGTGGCTTCGGTCGGCGGCTTTGTCAAACAATATCAAGTAGAAGTAGACCCGAATGTTTTACAGGCTTTCGGCATTCCTTTATCGAAAGTAAAACGGGCAATACAACGCTCCAATAATGATGTCGGCGGTCGTTTAATTGAAATGGCTGAAACCGAGTACATGATCCGCAGTTCAGGTTATTTACAGTCTATTGAAGATATAAACAGCATACCGGTCGGAGTCAACCCGAACGGAACCCCGATTCGTTTACAAGATGTGGCGCATGTACATATCGGCCCGGAATTACGCCGCGGGCTGGTGGAATTGAACGGCGAAGGCGAAGTCGCCGGCGGTGTGGTCATCATGCGTTTTGGCGAAAACGCCTTAGCCACTATCCAAGGGGTTCGAAAAAAGCTGCAACAACTCAAGCAAGGTTTGCCTGAAGGGGTTGAAATTGTAACGGTATATGATCGAGGACACCTCATTGAACGCGCGGTAAACAGTTTAAATACCGCCCTGGTTCAAGAACTCGTCATTGTCAGTTTAGTGGTGATTTTATTTTTATTACACATCCGCTCCGCCCTGGTAGCGATCATCACCTTACCCCTGGCCATTCTAATGGCCTTTATCATCATGAAAGTTCAGGGATTGAACGCCAACATCATGTCTTTAGGCGGCATAGCCATTACCATCGGCGCAATGGTGGACGGCGCCATTGTGATGGTCGAGAATGCCCACAAACATTTAACAGCCGCTGTTGAAAACAAAGGCTCGGAACTCAATAACCAAGAGCGTTGGCGAATTGTCGCCCAATCATCAAAAGAAGTCGGACCGGCTTTGTTTTTTTCTTTGCTGGTGATTACAGTGTCTTTTTTACCGATTTTCACTATGCAGTCGCAGGAAGGCCGTTTGTTCAGTCCTTTAGCTTATACCGCAACTTATGCGATGGCTTCAGCCGCTATTCTCGCCATCACCTTAGCGCCTGTCATGATAGGGTATTTTATTCGCGGCAAAGTCATGTCAGAACAACAAAACCCGATCAATCGATTATTGCATCTGATACATACGCCATTGTTAACACTGGCTATGCGCCGACGTTCTTTGACTCTAACCCTTGCAACGGTTTTATTAGCCGCGACTTACTATCCTTATTCCCAATTAGGCAGCGAATTCATGCCGCCGCTGGATGAAGGCGATATTCTCTATATGCCGACGACTTTCCCCGGCATATCCATCACCAAGGCCAAAGAACTTTTACAACAAACCGATAAAATACTGAAAACCTTTCCTGAAGTGCAATCTGTTTTCGGCAAGGTCGGGCGCGCCGATACGGCGACCGATGCCGCCCCTCTATCAATGATTGAAACCACAGTGCGCTTAAAACCGAAACAGCATTGGCCTGACCCGAATAAAAGCCTGCAAAAGCTGATGCAGGAAATGGATCAAGCGATACAATTTCCCGGCCTCGCCAACACCTGGACGATGCCGATTAAAACCCGCCTGGATATGTTATCGACCGGCATTAAAACTCCGGTCGGCATTAAAGTCTCCGGCCCGGATCTGGCTGTTTTACAAAACATCTCCGGTGAAATAGAACGGCTGATGAAAACGCTGCCGGAAACCACCTCGGCTTTTGGCGAGCGTTCGGTAGGCGGATACTATCTGGACTTCGATATACATCGACAAACCGCCGCCCGTTACGGATTAACGGTGGGCGATGTGCAAGATGTCATCCAAAGCGCAATCGGCGGCATGAATGTCACTGAAACGGTTGAGGGTTTGGAGCGTTACCCGGTTAACTTACGTTATCCCCGCGAACTGCGCGATAACCCGGAAACGTTGAAGCGGGTATTGATCCCCACCCCGACCGGCAGTCAAATTCCGCTCACTCTGGTGGCCGATTTAACGCTGAGTCGCGGACCGCCGGTGATCAAAAGCGAAAACGCCCGGCCTAACGCCTGGGTGCTGGTTGACATTAACACTAGCGATATCGGCGGCTTTGTCGCCAAAGCCAAACAACTATTAGCGGAAAAACTCGCCATTCCGGCCGGTTATACCATCGTCTGGTCAGGTCAGTTTGAATACATGCAGCGAGCTGCGAAACGCTTGCAGATTGTGGTCCCGGCAACGCTATTGATAATCTTCCTGCTGTTATATTTTAATTTCCGCAATATCATCGAACCAGTCATTGTCATGTCCACCCTGCCCTTCGGCATCATAGGCGGTATTTGGTTAATCTATTTTAACGGCTACAATTTATCGGTAGCCGTTTATGTCGGCTTTATCGCCCTGGCCGGGATGACTGCGGAAATAGGCGTATTGGTGCTAAGTTTCATTGATATTGAAGTTAAACGATTCCGCAAAAATAACAGCGGAAGTTTAACTAAAACGGAAATTAAACAAGCCACACTGACTGCGACCGCCGGTCGAGTGCGGCCGGTGGCGATGACGGCGGTATCGACCATGGCCGGTTTAATGCCGATTATGTTAAACGATGGAACCGGTTCCGATGTCACTCAACGCATTGCCGCACCGATGTTGGGAGGGATATTAACCGTTTTAATTTTGAATCTGCTGGTGCTGCCTGTTTTGTATAGCTTCGTTTTGCAATATCGGGAAATTCAGGCTAACGCCTCACCAGATAAATAATTGATAAATCGGCGCGCAGGCTTTAGCCTGCGTCCCTAATTTTTTCATATTAATTATTTAGAGAATTAAAAACGCAGCACGGCTTCTAAATAGAAATTTCGGGAAGCTATCGGTAAATCATTCGGAAAAGCGGCTAAAGCAGGCTCTCTTCCATTTTCATCAAAAACATTGCGCACCGAGGCGCTCACATCGATATGATCAAATAACTTTTTCGTATTAAGCGTAATATCAATTGTTTTATAGTCATCAATCGTGGGTTGAAACAATTGGTTGCCGACACGACGCCCTATCCAATTCATCTGCGCCTGCATAAAAAAGTCGCGATAAAATCGCCAACGCCCGGCTAAGTAGAGTTCTTGTTCAGGAACGCCTTCAACTTTTTGATTCAATTGTTTATCTATTGAATATTGCCAAGCATAATTACCGTGGAAATTCCAATCATCATGAAACTGCCAATTCCACTCCAGTTCAAAACCATAACCTTCTTGCCCTTGCTGGTTCACCGTTGTGAGGATATTATCAATCATGCTGAATGTAATGGCGTTTTCAATTTCATAATAAAAACTGTTGGCGACTATTCTTAATTTCTCATAAGGCCGATAATCCACGGCCAATTCAATTGTATTGATTGTTTCCGGCTTCAGGTTCGGGTTGCCGGTAAAAAATTGATTATTCTTTTGCTCTTGTTCAATAAAAGTCGGAGCTTTAAAGGCTCGCCCGTATAACAATTTCGTGGTTATCTGATCGTTAATATCCCAAATCAAAGCCGCTCTGGGATTAATGGTTCCACCGAAATCTGAATATTCATCATAGCGCACGCCGGTAATCAACCGCCATTGTTCAGAAATTTCCCATTCATCCTGCAATACGACCGACCAAATAGAGCGGTGGATGTTCGGAATCGTGCCTTTACCGGTTTTTGAGACATTGACCCTGTCTTCCAGGCGAATTACCGGTTTATCAGTAATAGCGCCGGGACCGAAATTCCGAAGTTCTATCATGTTCAACAACTCATACCGATAGCCAGCCTTCATACTCAAAAGATGATTTTCAAAACCGCTATAAATTGCACTAAAATCCGTTGAAACAACATGATTTTTAATGCCCACCTGATGCAATAAGCCATCTTCAAATAGCCGGAAATCTTCAGAAGATACGTTGACAAAACCCTGTGAATCTATCGGCAACACAGCGCCGTCGGGAAAGCTTTTTATTTTTCCGGTTAAGTCGCTATATAAATAATGACTGTCTAACTTCAATTCCCAATCATCCAGTAAATCTTCAGTCGAATATTGAACGCCCACTAAATAATTTTCGCCGCCACCGTAACCGTCATTATCTAACGCGCCGTTAGCGCCAGCCAACATACCAAATTCCAAAGCGTTATAAGCCCAAAAATCGATTTCCCAATATTGACGCTGCAAATTGACATGCGTGTTCAGGTTCTCATTATTATCTTGCATAGCGCCCGGCGCATTAGAAACATCCGTGCCGGTCAAACGGTCAAACTGGCTTTGTAAATCATTATTAATCAGCCGATCTTCATCATTACCGCGCGTTGTGTATTGTAAAATAGCCGAAACATCCCACCCCAACAGCTTGTCGCTATGCATGGCCCAGCCGCTAAAATCATCCCATTGACCGCCCCTGACGCCAAGTTCAGTTTCTTTAATATCCGCCGACTTTTTGGTAATGATATTAATGACGCCGGCAAAAGCATCCGCGCCATATAAAGCCGAACCCGGCCCTCTGATTATTTCAATTTTTTGAATGGCTTCAACCGGCAACACCATACTGGTCATCGGGTCGCCTTTATAGGGCAGATTAAAACGCGCGCCGTTCATCATCATTAATACTTTACCGCCGACATCATTGCGCATTCCGCGCATGGAATAGATGGGATCATAAGTTACCGCTTGTAATGTCACGTGCAGACCGGGAACCGTCTCCAACACTTCTTGCAGATTCACCGCCCCCATCGCTTCAATTTGTTGAGCGGTAATCAACGACGTCACCGCCGCCGAATGCTTCATGTTATTTTCGGAGCCGGTGGCAATGCTGATAGGGATATTGCCTAACTCTTCCGGGGACAGTGAAAAATAATCAATCTCATCAACATCAGCCAGCGCAGAAGAGCATGCAATTGAGAGTAACAAACCGAGTACAGATTGATAACTCATGTTTAATATGAACCTTTTTCAATTGAGAGGACTAACAACACATTGAAGATCTGCCTATAGGAATATTCTAACAAAATAGTTTATCGGTTTTGATGAGATTTATAGGGTATTATTGAGAAAAAGTAAAGAATCAATTAAACAATTACCCAAAGGTGAACAAAATGAGCAATTGTTGCACAGACCCCACCGAGCCGATCAAATTAGATCCCCGCGAATTAGTTCAGGAACAACAAAAATATGGTAATTTATTACGCGATTTATTCACCGGGGATCCGGAAAAAGTTATCCTAAGACAATTACAAGGCAGCAACCGATATTTAACCGAATTAGCCGCCTTAAACGCCTATCATCAATCGGTCCGTTTTGCCGCTATTGATCGACTGAACAAAGACAGCATCGGCATTTTGGAACGGATTATCGAAAAAGAACCCCAATCAGAGACTGGCCTTTATGCGGCCAAAAAACTGGATCAATTAAACAGCTGATAGTATCAATATGGACCAACCGAATATACAAGCAATCAAACAATACTTACTGGAATTACAAGATAATATTTGTCAAGCATTAGCATCACAAGAAACGACTGTTGATTTTATTGAAGACAATTGGACCCGCGAAGCCGGGGGCGGCGGTCGCACCCGAGTTATCTCCGGCGGTCAAGTCATTGAGCAAGGCGGGGTCAATTTTTCACATGTTTATGGCAGTCATTTGCCGGCCTCTGCAACCGCCAGTCGACCTGAATTAGCCGAACGCAATTTTCAAGCGATGGGCGTTTCGCTGGTGATTCACCCCAAGAATCCTTTTGCGCCGACTTCCCATGCCAATGTCCGCTTCTTTATTGCAGAAAAAGAAGGCGAACAACCGATCTGGTGGTTTGGCGGCGGTTTTGACTTAACCCCCTTTTATCCTTTCAAGGAAGATGTCGTTTTTTGGCACCAAACCGCCCAAGAGGCTTGCCTGCCGTTTGGCGAAGAAGTTTATCCGCGTTATAAAAAATGGTGTGATGATTATTTTTATTTAAAACACAGACAAGAAACCCGTGGCGTCGGCGGCTTATTTTTTGATGATTTAAATGAATGGGGTTTCGAGAAAAGCTTCGCCTTTATGCAAAGCGTCGGCAATCATTATATTCAAGCCTATTTGCCGATTATTGAAAAAAGAAAAGATACGCCTTTTAACGATCAACAACGTGAATTTCAATTGTATCGTCGCGGACGCTATGTCGAATTTAATTTGGTTTTCGATCGCGGCACTTTATTCGGCCTGCAAACCGGCGGACGCACCGAATCCATTTTAATGTCCATGCCGCCGGTTGCGCATTGGAAATATAACTGGAGTCCGCAACCCGGCAGTGATGAGGCGGTGCTTTATGAACAATATTTAAAGCCGGTTGATTGGCTTGGCCTGGAAAAGGATTAAGCCTGGTACGCTCCGCCTAGCCAAACCCGGTGAAAAAATCACCAAAACCCGGTGCTTCAATTACATCTATATTCCGCGTGGCTTTGTAAACTAAACCCAAGCTTTCACCCAGCCTTCGATTTAAATATCGTATATCTCGAAAGCTGGGTTAAAAAACTGACTTTACTTTAACAGCCACGAGGAATTCATCATGAAATCATTAACAACTGCAACCATCATTTTAGCTGCTGCTTTCGCTACTTCCGCTCATGCTCAATCTACCGTTAAAAAATCGGTTTTGGTTAACCAATCGGTGAACAAAGCCAATGCAACGATCGCTAAGGGCAAACATAATCTTGCCAGCACTGGTTCAATCAACTTAAAAGACGCCAAAGTGAAAAAATCGGTGATTGTTAATCAATCGGTGAACAAAGGCAATAACACCATGGCATTCGGCAAGAAAAACATTGCCACCACCGGCTCGGTCGCGGTGCGTGATTCTAAGATTAAAAAATCAGTGGTCGTAAACCAATCGGTCAATAAACGTAATACGACAGTAGCCAAAGGCTATAAAAACACAGCTGCAACGGGTTCTATTACAGTGGAATAATCTGTCATTCAAGCAGCCAGATTTAATTTTCCTTATACTCTCTACTCCTATGCGGACGGGTTTATCCCGTCCTTTTTTTATAAGACTAAAGTCTTACCTACACCTTTTGCAAAAACTAAGCTGTTCGGCGCCGTTTTACCATTTTCGGGTCAGCGGTGATTTGTCGATATATTTCAATTCTATCGCCCTCTTGTACTTCTATCTCCAATTTAGCGAGTTTTCCAAAAATCCCCACCTTTTGATTGGCGAGATCAATTTCAGGGTATTCTTTTAAAATGCCGGATAGTGTAATGGCCTGTTCCAAGGTGCTGCCTTCGGGCACTTCCAAACGCATCCACAACTGCCTGTCGGCTTCGGCATAACATACGCCTACGTTCATCATCCACTCCTTATACTTCTACCACCGGTTCAGCTTGAATCGCTTGCTGTTCGGCTTTTTCCGCCAAACGACGATCTATCACCCGTTTAGCGGCGATAATAAAACCCAGCATTATAAATCCGCCCGGCGGCAATGCGGTTAATAAAAAACCTTGATAGTTTGAAAATAAAGTCAATTCCATAAATGAAAAGGCTTCGCCCAATAATAAATCGGCATTGGCGAATAAGGCACCCGATGAAATAATTTCCCGACTTGCGCCTAACACCACCAACACGAATGTAAAACCAATGCCCATCATAAAACCATCCCATAAGGAATGATGAAACGGCTGTCTGGATGCGAATGATTCGGCGCGTCCCAAGATGGCGCAATTGGTCACGATCAAAGGAATGAATAAGCCCAGAACCTTATGCATTTCATGCATCCAGGCGTTCATGCTCATATCGACCAAAGTGACCAACGTAGCAATCAGTAACACAAAAATAGGAATCCGCACTTCCGCCGGAATTAAATGCCTACACAGAGAAACCACGCCATTAGAACTGGTCAACACCACCAAGGAAGCCAGTCCCATCCCCAAACCATTAGTGGCGGTGCCGGTGACCGCCAATAAGGGACATAGCGCCAGGTTTTGGCTGAACACCACATTATTGTCCCAGAATCCGTCGCGACTGATTTTATTGGCGGTTTCCGAAAATATATTAAACATGTTAATCCCCCTGCTATGACGCCAGTAATTCAGAGCGGCGACGTTTAAAAAACTGCAAACCCTGATACACGGATCTAACGATTGCTCTGGGCGTAATGGTCGCGCCGCTGAACTGATCAAATACCCCGCCGTCTTTTTTCACCGCCCATTGCTCAATAGTCAGATTTTGTAAGGAATGTCCTTCAAAATTTAAAATCCAGTTGGATTTGTTGACTTCAATCTTATCCCCCAGCCCCGGCGTTTCAGCATGAGAGATGACCCGAACGCCCAATACATTACCCTCTTTATCAATGCCCATAATCAGATTTATATCGCCGGAATAACCGCCCGGCGCCGCCAACCGAAAGGAAACGGCTTCCACCTTACCTTCCTTTCTGGCTAGATAAACTAAGGTTTCGTTTTTGCCTAATTCGTCTTTTTCGGTATCAACAATAATGGCGTCTTCCAATAAATTATTATCATAGAGCTGATCGGGAATCACTTCCGCCAGCGAAGCGCGTAAATCTTCTTCCAGGCGTAATTGAATAAGATCGCGGGTGCTGAGATCAGCCAAGCCCAACAATCCGCTGGCCAATAATGCAAAAGCCGCCAGCAGAAAGGATTGATAAACCGGGTTTTCTTTTAATGCAGCTAACCGACTCATTCATTAACCTCCAATGGCGCGCCTTTACGGTTACGACCGTATATACGCGGTTTAATATAATGATCTATTAACGGGGTGGCGGCGTTCATTAACAACACAGCGAAACCGGCGCCCTCCGGATAACCGCCCCAAGTACGGATAATAAAAATCAACAAACCGCAACTAAAACCGAATACCAACTGACCCCATGCGGAGTTCGGGGAAGTCACATAATCGGTGGCAATAAAAAAAGCCGCACATATTAAAGCGCCTGAACTCAGATGCGTCCATGGCGTTAAATATTGTGCGGGGTTCCAACCGTGAAAAAGTGATGCAAATATCCACACGGAGAACAACATGGCAAACGGAATGCGCCAACTGATGACGCCTTTAATCAATAACCATAAACCACCCAAAATCAATAAAACGCTGGAAGTTTCCCCCAAACTGCCGCGCATGAATCCTAACCAGGCGTCTCGCCCGTCTATAAAACTGTTTAAACTCTCAGGCAACCAATGATTTAATGACAACTCGGTTTTCACATGTCCCAGGGTTGTCGCGCCGGTCAGCGCATCGGGGAGTTGCGCGCCCATAAAAGTAATCTGTAAAGCGGCGGAAAAATCCGGCGCGGATTCTGAAAACAACGGCGTTACATTGGCCCAAGTAGTCATTTCCACCGGAAAGGAGATTAATAACGCCACCCGCGCCAACATGGCCGGGTTAAATACATTCTGTCCCAAGCCGCCGTAAACCTGTTTGCCGATCACAATCGCCAGCGCCGAACCGACAACGCCTATCCACCAAGGCGCCCAGGGCGGCAGGGTCATAGCCAGCAACCACCCGGTCAATAAGGCTGAACCGTCCAACAAGACGGTTTTCGGCTTGCCGGCCATTTTCAAACACAGATATTCAAATAACAGAGCCGAGGCTATCGTCACTACGAACAAATTCACCGCCGGCCACCCGAAAATGTACAAGCCGAACAACGTCGCCGGGATCAGCGCGAAAATGACGTGCAGCATGATTCTGGAAACACCCCTGTTTACATTATGATGCGGCCCGCTGACGGGTTTAATTTTCATGGCGTGGCCTCCTCAGCTTCTGCTTGTTCGCGTTTAGCCTTATCGCGGGCTTCTTTTTCCGCTTTGCGCCTGGCGGCTTCCTCAGCTTTTTGTTTTTCAATCCGCTCCATACGTTTGTTACGTTCTTGCATTAATTTATTGGTTTGTTCGGATTTATGTTGCGCTTGCTGCCTGCCTATCAATTCGCCGGAAGCGTATTTGAAATAATGCGCCAGCGGAATATTGGATGGACATACATAAGAACAGGAGCCGCAACTGATACAGTCTTTCAAACCAATGGAAACCGCGGCATCCAATTGATTGGCTTTGATCCGGTTAGCCATATCCACAGGCAATAATCCGACCGGACAAACATCGACGCAACTGGCGCAGCGAATGCAAGGTTGCTCGGCGCCTGGTTTAATCTCATCTGCGCCCAACGCTAACAAGCCGCTGCTGGCTTTAACTATGGGTAAATCGCTATGCGGCAAGGCCTCGCCCATCATCGGCCCGCCCATGACGATACGCGCCACTTGACTTTCTCCCACATCGGCATGTGCAAATAATTCAGAAATCAAGGTTCCGATCGGCGCTTCAAAATTGCCCGGCGAAGCCACCGCCTGACCGCTCACTGTCACCACTCGGGTTACTGAAGGCTTGCCCTCGCGTATGGCTTGATGGATTGCATAGGCGGTGGCGACGTTATGCATCAACACGCCGACATCGGTGGCTCTGGATCCGGCGGGCACTTCTTCGCCGGTAATATAGCGAATCAATTGTCGATCCCAACCCATTGGATAACGGGTGGGGGTTACGATAACTTCAATATTGTCAAAATCCCGGCAGGCCGTGCGCATTTGCGCAATCGCCTGTGGTTTGTTGTCTTCTATGCCCATTTTGGCTTGTTTGGCCTGTAAGCCATGCAGCATAATGCGAACGCCGTCTATAATGGCGTCCGCTCTTTCCTGCATCAAGCGATCATCACACGTTAAATAAGGCTCGCATTCGCCGCCGTTAATCAACAAGGTTTCAATTTCGGTTTTACGCCCCAAATTCAATTTTACCGCCGCCGGAAAAGTCGCCCCGCCCATGCCGACAACACCGGCGGCGCCCACCCGCATGGATATTTCTTCCGGCTCCAAAGCAAAAGGGTCATCCACAGGCTTTAATTCGCACCATTGATCCAAGCCGTCTGTTTCAATCACAATCGTACGAATCGGCAGCGCTGAAGGATGCGGAGCCGGATAAAAATTAATATCGGCAATCAGGCCGGAACTCGGCGCATGCACCGGCGCTGAAATCATTCCTTGGCTATGCGCCAATAGTTGTCCCTTCAACACCTTATCGCCCACTTTCACCACCGGCTCAGCCGGTTTTCCGACATGTTGCTGGAGGGGAATATAGAGTCGTTCAGGAATGGGCAATTGCGTTTGAATCGGCAAGTCGGCGGTTGCATGTTTATGTTCTTCGGCATGAACGCCGCCGCGCACTCTCAATAAACGTTTAAGATTAATCATGCGGCTTCCTCAAACAAGACGCTTTCAGGTTTATGCCAACGCCAGTTTTTCAACGTGACTTCAATCGCTTGCATCTGCAAACACTCGGTCGGACAAACATCCACGCATTTACGACAAGCGATACAGGCGTCAGCCACTACCACATGAATTTGTTTGGGCGCGCCGACAATAGCGTCAGTCGGACAAACCTTGAAACAGCGCGTGCAACCGATGCAAGTCTCCTCGCTGACTTTAGCAACTAAGGCTTCCGGCTCTTCCATGCCGCTTAAATCGATTTCGACGCCTAAAATAGCCGCGAATTGTTCCGCCAATGCGCTGCCGCCGGGCGGACATAAGGTCACCTGTGCATCGCCTGCTGCCAACGCTTCAGCGGCGGGTCTACAGCCGGGAAAACCGCATTGCCCGCATTGAGAACCCGGCATTAAGGCCTCCAACTCATCAACAACGGGACTACTTTCCACTTTGAAGAATCGCGCCGCCAACGACAGCATGATGCCTAAAAATAAACCTAAGGACGTTAAACTGATAATCGCGGAAATAACGTACATGCTGTTCCTCTTGTTAATTGAGCCCGGCGAATCCCATGAAGGCCAAAGATAAAATACCGGCGCTGATAAAGGCTATCGGGGTTCCGCTAAATGCTGACGGCACCGCCATTAAGGCTAATCGCTCACGTATCCCGGCAAAAATTATCATCACCAAGGTAAAGCCAAAAGCCGCGCCGAATCCGAAAAAAAGGCTTTCCACAAAGCTGTTCTGTTCTTGAATATTCAATAAAGCAACGCCTAAAACAGCGCAGTTAGTGGTAATCAAAGGTAGAAATATACCCAACACCTGATATAGAACCGGGCTGGTTTTATGAATCGCCATCTCGGTAAATTGCACGACTGCGGCAATCACTAATATAAAGCCTAAGATACGTAAGAAACCGATATCCAACGGCAACAACACCCAATGCTCCAGCATCCAACTAGCCGCTGCGGCCAGGGTCAACACAAAGGTTGTCGCTAACCCCATACCTAAAGCAGTATCTAATTTATTGGACACACCCATAAATGGACATAAGCCCAAAAACTTGACCAACACAACATTATTCACTAACGCCGCGCCTAATATCAGTAATAAAAATTCGCTCACTTGAATCAGCCTATACGCATCACTTTACATTCATTGAGCATCAACCATGCCAATCAGAGCGTTTATTAACAAGACATATTTTTATGAAATCTGTTAATAAACCTTATTAATAGGCAATTCAATATTTATTGCCTAAATACCTGAAATCTAAAAAGGTATTATTTCTCCCTTCATCGCCTCTCGAATATATTTAAGCTTTGCAGAGAATAAATCGGCTCCAGTTGGATCATTTTGGGATGCTTGCACCAACTTAACTCAACGAAAAACTGTCGTAAAAAACACATCTCACATCATTTCTATAAAAAAATTGTTAACTAACCGACAAAACAAAGCTGACTTTGCTAAAGCAGGATACTAATACTGATTAAATTCCGATAAATACGCCTATTTTTATTACCTTACAAAATTGGCTTTTATTTTGCTTAATCATTAGCTAAAGGCTATCGGCCGGATGAACCGCTCATTTTGCATTGTTTGTAGCCCGGCCAATTAATCGGTATATAAGGTATAGACGGATATGAAAAAAACCTCTTTAAAATACTTTCAGGTTCAAACTGATATAGAAAAGGTTATCAAAGATATTAACCCCGGCTTAATGAATCACGACGCCGACCGGGAGCTGTTGCCGGCCTGGTTATTTGTAGAAGCAGTGGAGCAAGCGCCGATTGCAATCTCGATAACGGATAAAAAAGCCAATATCCTCTATGCCAATCAAACTTTCAGTAAAGTAACCGGTTATCGCCTTGATGAAGTTGTTGGTCAAAACGAGTCGCTGTTATCCTATAAATCAACTCCCCGGGAGATATACTACGATCTATGGTATAACATCAGCCGCAATCAAATTTGGCATGGTCAGCTGATCAACAAACATAAAAACGGCCAACCTTATTTAGCCGAGCTTACCGTTGCTCCGGTTCAGGATTCAAGCCGCAATACCTCCCAT
>SPJM01000189.1 GCA_006844585.1 Methylococcaceae bacterium
CCGGAGAATTGTCAGGGCTTGGTATTCATTAAAATAGCTGAAATGAGCTCATCCGCTTCAATTGGTTTTGTAATATGAGCTACCATGCCGCTAGCCAGGCATTTATCATGCTCTTCTTTTAAAGCGTGAGCGGTAACGCCGATAATAGGCAGGTCGGCAGTTATTTCCAGAATGGCTTGAGTCGCTTGATAGCCATCCATGGTAGGCATTTGGATGTCCATTAAAATAACGTTGAAAGTGTCGGCTCCTTTTTCTTTGATAAGATCAACAGCTTGTTGTCCATTTTCAGCAAAAATAACAATAGCGCCTTCTTGTTCAAGAATATCTTCAATAATAAGACGATTAATTTCGACATCTTCAGCGACCAAAATTTGCATACCTTCAAGTTGTTGTTCAGATGAAGAGTTAGAAGAGGTTTGCAGTTGTTGCGCCGGGGCAGGAATTTCAGGAAGCGGTAACGAAAAACTAAAAACACTACCTGCGCCAACAAAGCTGACGACGCTGATTTCTCCGCCCATCAATTCCACCAGATCTTTACTAATTGCCAAACCGAGTCCTGTACCGCCATATTTTCGAGTAGTAGATTTATCGGCTTGTTCAAAAGGACTGAAAAGTCGTGATTTTTGTTCTTCTGTCAGTCCTATGCCGTTATCGGAAACTTTAAAATGAATCAATTCCTTATTTAAAGAAACGTGTACTTCGACTTTGCCTTGGGATGAAAATTTAATGGCGTTGGAGACTAAATTTAATAAAACCTGTTGTAATCTAAGAGGGTCGCCTTTTACCCAGGTAGGTAAATTCGCGTCAAAATGGATCAATAAAGCCAGGTTTTTATCTTTAGCCCGTTCTGACAACATGTTGACTGATTTTTCTACGGTTGCCATTAATTGGAAGGCTTGTGAGCTAATAGTGAGTTTATGCGCTTCGATTTTGGAAAAATCTAATATATCGTTAATGATGCCTAATAAATGCTTACCTGAACTAAAAATTTGCTCAAACCGAGTTTTGGAATCAAGTTCGCGGGTTTCGCGTAGACCGATTTTCGTCATACCCAGTACGCCATTCAAAGGCGTTCTAATTTCATGAGACATATTGGCTAAAAAAGAGCTTTTTGCAACATTGGCGGCATCGGCAGCTTCTTTAGCTTGTTGTAATTCTTTTGTTCTTTCTGCTACTTGCTCTTCTAATCGGCCGGTATTAGTTTGAATTGTTGAAGCCATAAGCTGAATAGAGGTTAGCATTGAATCAATTTCATCGTTGCCTTGAAATTTTCGTTCGTCAGTGACATCGGGGAATTTACCTTTGGCAAATATGTGAGCGTTGTTTGAGACCCATTTGATTCGTTGTGCAATGCGTCTGAATGTCCGATAAGCATATAAAATGACAACAATAATGATGATTAAAGTGATAGCCGAGATAATATAGAAATTATTTAAAAGATCGGCGGTTTTGTCTAAATCGCTTGTTTGGATCGTGAATGATACATTGGGCAGTCGACTGATTCGGATTATATTTTCTGCCGATTCTTTGTGTTGCTGTGGGTATGCGGCATCAATAATAACGTTTAAGCGAGTAATGCGTTTGTTTTGTTCAATTGTTAGTAAGTTTTCATCCAGAAAAATGCCTATCGCTAATATCCCGCTCAGACCATTAATTGAATTAATAGGCCAAAAATAAATGAAAGCTAATTTTTCCTGGTAGGTTCTTAGGCGAAAATAGGGGGTATTATTAGCTGCGATTGATTCAAGTTCTGAAAATAACTCATCAGGATGTCCGAAATCGCCTAAGGCGGCGGAATTTGCAAAAACTTCCAACGATTTATCATAAACGACAATAAAATCAGCGATAGTTTCATTAGAAAACGGGATGATATTGTCGATGACTTCAAATTGATTTTCCAATTCGATAGAGTTGGCTAGTGTTTGTTGATCTTGAATAACTTTGGCAATCATCGATAAAGTATCTAAGGCATTTTCCAGCTTTAAGGCTGCGCTCTCTTTATCTAACTTTCTTTGGGTTAGATCGAAATTCTGAATATTTTGATAGCTTAGAAAAAATGTCAAAAAAATTAAAGCCAGCAAAAAAAACGCAATCAGTGTGGTCGGCAGTAATAATTTAGTTTGCAGCTTCATTTAATCATTCAAAAATGACTTTACGCACAATATCATAAAAAGAATCCGGTTTTACCGTATAACCGGAAGCGGGCAGTCCTTGTAATATAACAGGGTCTATTTGGGTCAATAAGCTTTGAATTTTATGCGCTTTTTTGCGAGGAATGGCCGAATGGGCTGCAATACAAAGATTGGGGATAGGCGGGGTTGTGGTAATGATTTTAAAGATATCGCCATGTTTGGCGATAGCTTGCTTAAGATTAAAATCCCAGGTAGCGCCGGCATCTATGCTGCCTTGAACGATAGCGTCCGTGACTCTGGGGTGGCTGCCTAAAAAATAGTGTTTTTTAAAGTAGTCGATATAGTTTATGCCGTGTTCTATCAATAGAGCATTCGGGTATTTAAAGCCGCTGGAAGATTCTTTTTTTACAAAGCCGAAGCGTTTATTTTTTAAATCGCTTAGCGTGTTGAGTTCGGTATTGCTTTTTAGCGTAACAATAAAACCTAGATAAGAGTCGGTAAGGTTTTCTTCTCTCTTATCCCAGCTTAATTCAGTGACAATGAGTTGAATAGCAGGGTTTTTTTTCTTGGCTAACACATATGGCACGGGAGATATGCTGGCGAAATCAACTTTTCCGGCGGCAAGGTATTCAATCATTTGTTGATAATCTTTTGTTGAAACAATGATGAATTCATCGCCTGTTTTTTTGCTCAAATAATCCATCATCGGGCGATAGAAACGGTTGATGTCATCATTTGTCTGCCCTTTTTGCCAAGGCGTTACGCCAAATTTATAGCTCGCGGCAAAGCCATTGATAGCGAACAAAGTGAGCAATGCGCATACAAAAAAAGTCTTAAAAAAATAAGATGACATAGGATAATAACCAACGTTTTCTCAAGTGCTTTGATGGCGACTCAAGCCATATTATAGAGTTATATCATAAATATAGATTGCTTGAATCGAATTTCAAATTAATAAACATGCGTCACCAACAAATTTTGCCGAGGGCTAGTTTTGGTAAATCATCCCTCAAGCCCATTGCATGGCGGTTAAAATAATCTTTTATCCTGGCGGATTGGTTAATCCAATTCATGCCTGTTGATCGAGCTGAAATCCAAGGCAAAGCCTGAACAAGAAAGGTTTTGTTCAATATATCCATGCTGCTCATCATCAGCAAATTGTCGCCTTTGCGCCAGCGTTCATAACGGCGTAGGTATTTTTGACTGTTGAGCGGGCGCTTAGCCAGTTGATTGGCGATGATTAATTCGCCTAATGCGGCGGCATCCAAAAGGCCGGCGTTAGCGCCTTGACCGGCTAAGGGGTGCATGGCATGCGCGGCATCGCCCATTAACGCAAAATGTTGGTCGGTATAACGGTTGGCGTATTGAAACTTGAGTGGAAAAGCCGCTCGGGCGCTGGTTTTTAACATTTTTCCCAGAATTCCGCCGGAGGCGATTTCTAATTCTTTTAAGAATTCAGCCTCCTCTAAATCAAGATAGGCCTTGGCGGTTTCAGCGGATAATGTCCATACGATAGAGCATTGGCCGGTGTGTAAAGGCAGGAAGGCCAATGGACCCTGATCTAAAAAGCGTTGCCATGCGGTATTTTGATGGATATGTTCGGTATTTATTGTTGCGACTAAACCGTCTTGTCGATAAGGCCAACCTGTAACATCAATGCCAGCGAGATTGCGCAGTAGCGATTCCCGACCATCGGCGGCGATAATTAGGTCGGCTTGTAAGCGGCGACCGTCTTGCAAATGTATATGGCCTTTATCATTTAACAACTGCATATTATCGACGATTGCCGGAGTAATCGTGGTAACGCTCTTCTGGTTGTCGATGACATCCCAAAGCGCCGCGACCGTAGCGCGATTTTCAACAATATGGCCTAAGGCGTTAAATTCAGTATCGGCGCAATCAAAATGCAAGGCGCCGTCGGCTTTTGCATCCCATACCCGCATGTCTTTATAAGCACAACAGCCTCGTTGTTCAATGCCTGACCATGCAGAAACCGTGGTGAGAATATTTTGAGAAGCGCGAGTGAGTGCAGAAACGCGTAAGTCAATGGTTTGATCCGACCAACTACGAACTGGGTTGAAACGATCCAAAAGCGCAGTGTGGATGCCTGCATGCCCCAAAATTGCCGCTGTAGTTGCGCCGACTATACCGCCGCCGACAATGATAACTTGATAGTTGCTTGTCGTCATTAGCGTTTTCTCCCGACTCTGGGTAGACGTTCGGCCATGCCGGTCGCGTGTTTGACCAATATGTTTTTGGCCCAAGGCAGGTGATCCAGCATCAGTAATCCGGTATTTCTTGCGGCCGCTAACGCCAGCCAGTCAGAGGAAAAGATTTTGATTAGATTATCGGTAAAGCCTATGGTTTTGTCATGATCTTTTTGTCGAATTGCCGCATACTCGGCTAATAATTGCGGGTCGCCTAAATCTTGTTGATTTTGATATTGGTTCAACAGTATCTCTGCTAGCTGAGCAACATCGCGCAAACCCAGGTTAAAACCTTGACCGGCCACCGGATGAAGTTGGTGAGCTGCATTGCCGATGATGACCGCTCGTTGTGAGATCATGGATTGCGCTTTAATTAAACTCAGTGGAAACGCTCGGCGAACCGACGCCAGGCTTAATACGCCTAATTTATAGCCAAAACAATCTTGCAATTGGCGAAGGTAATCCGCTTCGCCGCCGGACATTAACGACTCTGCATCTTGATGGTTACGCGTCCAGACCACAGCAGATTGGTTATCAGCTGATGGTAATAAGGCGAGCGGGCCATGCGGGGTGAAGCGTTCATAAGCGGTGTTTTGATGAGCTAGGCTGGAGTGAACGGTGGCGACTAAAGCGGTTTGTCCGTAATCGCTTATTTGTTGAGGAATGTCCAGTAACTTTCTAACTGATGAATTACCGCCGTCAGCGCCGACTAATAAAGAAGCGGTTAAATTAATGGAATTTTCATGTTCTTTCAGGCTGACATGGATAGCATCTTGACCGGCCATCACTCCGACCACGCGGGCGGGACAAAAGCGGGTAATTGCGCTTTGTTCTACCAGGTGGGCGACATGATCTTCAATATCCCGGGCGCTAATGACATAGCCTAACGAAGATAAACCTTGCTGTTGCGCCGATAGGCGAGTTTTACCGAAATGGCCTTGATCGGAAATATGGATGTTGTTTATCGCGGTTGCTTTATCGGCTACGCCTTCCCAAATCGATAAAGCATCCAGCATATTGACGGTGCCCGCCGCCAACGCTAAAGCGCGGTCGCCGATTGGCGAGGCATACAGTTGTTTGCGGGTTTGCGCTTCGATAATAGCGATTTGCATGCCGCTGTCTTTTAAAGCCAAGGCCAGGCAATTACCGGCCAATCCGCCGCCGACAATTAAAATATCAAAATGGTGCTGCATATGACCGGTTGTGTGAAATGTTTGAATGGGAGTTCATCGAAAAAATATTTAAATTGAGCAGTATAAAGCTTTTTAATTTCCATCTTTAGAGCTAGATCAAGTACGCTCTGCTGTTTGCATCAAAGCCTCTATGCCTTCAATGGTTTTGGGAGCATCGCTGGTAAGGATTTCATGTCCGTTTTCGGTCACTAACAGGTCATCTTCTATGCGGATGCCGATGCCTCGCCATTTTTTATCTACAGTTTGACAGTCGGTTGGAATGTATAAACCCGGCTCTATGGTTAATACCATGCCTGGCTCCAATAAGCGCCATTCGCCTTCCAGTTTATAATCGCCTACATCATGAACATCCATACCTAACCAATGGCCGATGCGGTGCATATAAAATTGCTTATAAGCTTCATTCTCGATCAGTTCGCTGACCTCGCCTTCCAATAAACCCAGTTTCAGCAAACCTTCTGTCAAAACTTGTACGGAAGCATCATGGGCTTTATTCCAGGGTAGGTTGGGCTGTATTTGTTCGATGGCGGCTAATTGAGCATCTAAGACCAATTGATAGAGTTGTTTTTGCGGATCGGAAAATTTGCCTGAAATCGGAAATGTGCGAGTAATATCCGCTGCGTAGTGGTCACACTCAACGCCGGCGTCGATCAAAATCAAATCGCCGTCATTAAGTTGATCGCAGTTTTCGGTATAATGCAGGATACAGCTATTGCGACCGCCGGCCACAATGGAAGGATAAGCGACCGAACGAAGCCCGTGATTCATAAAATCATGCACTAATTCAGCTTCCAGTTGATATTCATACATGCCCGGGCGGCATTGCAACATTGCGCGCTTATGCGCTTGCGCCGAAATCTGACAAGCACGCCGCATCAGCTTAAGTTCTGAAGCGGTTTTAAATAAACGCATTTCATGCAAAATATGTTCTAAGGAAACGATCTCGCCAGGGGCGATGACGCCGTTGCGGGATTGTTTGCGAATATTATTAATCCAATCCAGAATCTGATGATCAAGTTCGCCGTCTCTGCCCATGGGGTAATAAACTTTATGCTTATTTTCCAGCATTCCGGGCAATATCTCATCCAAATCATCAATTGGAAATGAATCATCTGCAGCAAAATGTTCGGTAGCGCCTTCTAAACCAGCGTGTGCGCCTTCCCACAAGGCTTTTTTCTCATCATATTCACGGCAAAATAAAATATATTCGCCTTGCTCTCGACCCGGGATGAAAACCGCTAATGCTTCGCTTTCATTAAAGCCGGTTAGGTAATAGAAATCGCTGTCCTGTCGATAAGGGTATTCAACATCGCGATTTCGGGTGCGGTCCGGGGCGCTGGCGATTAAAGCAATATTCCCGGCGCCGATTTGCTCCATGAGTAGCTGGCGTCTTTGTATAAATTCGTTTTGGTCCATTGTTAATGGCGAGTGTCGGGTGGGGTTAGGTCATTTAGTTGATCGCGCACTAATAATACGGCAGCGCGAAGATATTCGTGTATTTCGACCAAATTATTTTCATCGTCTTCACTGTCAATGTTGGTTTCCATTTTAGTGATTTCCACGATGTCTTGGATGATCTCTTGACAGTCTCCAGGCCATAGCGCATCGGTTTTGTTGTAACCGACGCCGAATAAAAAACCCTGGCACCAGGTTCTTAAAGCTTCCGCTTGTTCAGACAAATCGCTATCATCATCCGGCAACAGTAAATCAAAGGCAAACTCATTATCTTCAATTAATAAGTTTTGTGTCTGCGCGAAAATAACGGACAATTGAGACTTGGCCTCTTCCAATAAAGAAATGGGGTCTTTAAAAAGTTCATTCAACCAATTGCCCGCCTCACTGCGAAAATCGACGCATAGCATACCTACGGCAACGCCATGTGCTTCGGCTGCGCCCATATCAGCATCGTTTTGCTCTAGGATTGATTGGATAATGTCATAAGCCATGGAAAAAAATGTTCTCTTTAGCACAAAAATATGTGCCTTATGCTAACATTCTTTCTTATTAAGAAGGTTATAATTTTACTGTCTATCTGCCGATATATATTTTATGTCTGACCAATTACCGGATTCATCATTAGAACTCGCTGCGCTAGAACAAAAGCTGGACCAGCTGATTGAAAAATATAACCAGGTAAAAACCGAAAACTGTTCATTAAAAATTAAACAAGAAGCCTTAGTGAAAGAAAAAGCCAAACTTCTGGAAAAAACAACTTTAGCGAGAACCCGCGTGGAAGCAATGATTACACGTTTAAAAGCAATGGAGCATGGTTCATGACGAAACGACTTCAGCCCGTTGCCGTTCAAATTTTAGGAAAAGAATATAAAATCGCCTGCAGTGATGATGAAAAAGAAGGTTTGTTGGATTTAGCCCAAGACCTGGATCAACAAATGCGTCAGATTAGAGATACCGGTAAAGTAACCAGTCCGGATCGTATTGCGGTGATGGCGGCGCTGAATTTAACCCATGAATTAAGGCAAACCCAAGGACAAGAACATAATTTGAATCAGTCTTTTGCCGAAAGTTTGAACCGGTTAAAAGATAAAATTGAAATCGCTTTAGAAAATTAGCGGCAAATATATTAGAATAGTGATTCTGTATCTCCTGCGGCGTTCGAGTAGTGCTGGGTGTTTCCTGAACCTAATATTACCCCGGAAGCCGGTTCCAGCAATGGTGTGCAAGCCTGTTTTTTCAGGAAGCCTGATTTGCTGGTTAAGTTTCCACTTGAACCTTCGGTTCAAGGACGAAAGTATGAGACGGCGCAGGTGGGAGATACAACACTTCATCTTGATTGGTTCCAATCCGCAAGCTTCTTTATTTGCCCGCAACGGCGATTATCCTAAACATTATTCATTTGGCATTCAGCGATAGAAGCAAATACTGCTCTTAAAAATTAATTAAATTCGGAGATTGAGTATGAAAAAAATAGCAGGCGTTTTATTAGCAACAAGTTTTTTAGTGGGTTGTACAACCACGGATCCATACACGGGTGAACAAAAAGTCTCCAATACCGCCTGGGGCGTCGGCGCTGGCGCGGCTGTCGGCGCGGCTAGCGGCGCATTAATCGGCGGCGACGGCGAGAGCGCATTGATCGGTGCGGCGGCGGGCGCTGCAGTCGGCGGCGGTATCGGCGCTTATATGGATCATCAGGAAGAACAGTTAAGAGCAAGACTGGAAGGCACCGGCGTTAGAGTTCAGCGGGTCGGTGATGATTTAAAATTAATCATGCCGGGCAACATTACTTTTGCGACTGGTTCGTCTGATATTACCCCTAATTTTTATCCGGTGTTGGACTCAGTCAGCATTGTTTTAAAAGAGTTCCATAAAACCAGCATTAATGTGTCGGGTTTTACCGATTCCACAGGCAGCGATACCACCAATCAATTGCTGTCCGAAAAGCGCGCCAATAGCGTA
Source organism: Methylococcaceae bacterium (assembly GCA_006844585.1). GTDB lineage: Bacteria > Pseudomonadota > Gammaproteobacteria > Methylococcales > Methylomonadaceae > Methylomarinum. Next base: position 8,947 of record SPJM01000189.1, read on the forward strand.
TCCAGCTATTTAGTCAGAACCCGAATACCGCATACTCGCATTCAATCCAGAGGTTTTGGCGAACGTTATCCGATTGCGACAAATGATACTCGCGAAGGCCGTTCTCAGAATCGCCGGGTTGAAATCAGTATTAGACCTATTTAATAACATTTCAGTAAAAATAGTCCGGTTAACGGTTAACCGGACTATTCAACAAATCAAATTCAAGTAGATCAGAATCATTGATCAGCTTATGTAGCAACTTGCTCAATTCTTCAAACCATTCAAAAATCAACGCTTCAATATTGGTTTGTTGCAGCATTTTCAGCGCAACAATGTACAGCAATAGCGCAAAATAGCGTTTTAATTTATCAGCGGCAATTTTATGGGCGATTTTTGCCCCCAAAGGCGCGGTAAGTACGCTGCAACAAATGATGCCTGCAAATGCCGGTAAATAGATATACCCCAGGCTGTATTCATGAATATGTGTTTTACCCCACCCTAGCCAGATGTAGCTGAACATACCGCTGACGGCGATAGGAAATCCGCATGCGCTGGAAGTACCAACTGCTTGTTTCATTTCAAAACGTTGTCCTAAGAGATAGGGCACGGTTAATGTGCCGCCGCCGATGCCCAGGATATTAGAAACCGCACCGATAATATTGCCGCTGAAGAAATCTAAAGCTTTATGTTTCCAATGGATAGCAAAGATCAGTTTAAATTGTGACAACATCGCGCTGGCGATATAAAACAGGTAAACAATAAATAACCAGCGGAGACTATTTTCAGCGATGTTTTCGGCGATTAATGCGCCGCCTACTGAACCGATGAGAATGCCTGAACTTAGTCGGAGTACTCGCGGCCAAATGATGGCGCGGCGTTGATGATGCGCATAGATTGAAGATAGGGAAGTGGGGATGATGGTTGCTAATGAGGTTGCAATGGCGGTAATCATAATCATATCAGCGTTAAAGTTTTGCCAAACCAAAACCCCGCTTAATAAAGGGACAATGATAATGCCGCCGCCCAGACCGAATAAACCGGCAAAGAACCCGGCCATAGCCCCTATCAACAAGCTGCTTAAAAAAATTGTCAGCATGGAAATTCTGAATAAGTTTGAGGGTGTATAGCGCCAATAGTTTGCAGATGCGCTATGTTAGTATTAGAAGGGGGGTGAAAGATGAGTATTGAATTCATGTCATTTATACTATGTTGTTTCCGGGTAAAAAGGAATGAGCGATGAAAAAATATATTGTCGGCGGCGCTGTGCGTGATCAATTATTGGGCTATCCGGTACTGGATCGCGATTGGGTGGTGATCGGCGAATCACCGGAATCTATGTTGGCGCGCGGCTATCGCGCAGTCGGCAAAGACTTTCCTGTTTTTTTGCATCCGGATACCCATGAAGAACATGCTTTGGCTAGAACTGAGCGTAAAGTTGCGCCGGGTTATAAAGGGTTTATCTTTAATGCATCTTCAGATGTGAGTTTGGAAGAGGATCTAATCCGTCGTGATTTAACCATCAACGCCATAGCGATGGATGAGAAGGGTCGCATTGTCGACCCATATCAAGGGCAAGCAGATTTACAAAATAAAATATTCAGGCATGTTTCAGAAGCTTTTGCTGAAGACCCTGTGCGGATTCTCAGGGTTGCCCGCTTTGCTGCCCGTTATGCGCATTTAGGTTTCCGTCTGGCGGATGAAACCCGTGAATTAATGATCCAAATGACCCAAGCAGGGGAAACCCGACATTTGGTTGCCGAGCGGGTATGGGCTGAATTGTATAAGGCCTTGGGAGAAAGACAGCCAGCGGCTTTTTTCAATACCTTAAGAGAATGCAGGGCATTAAGCGACATTTTTCCTGAAATAGAAGCCTTATTCGGCATACCGCAGCCTGAACAACACCATCCTGAAATTGATACTGGCGTTCATTGCTTAATGGTTTTGGAGCAGGCCGCATTATTGACGGACAAGCCGGAGGTCAGGCTGGCTGCACTATTGCACGATTTAGGAAAAGCTAAAACCCCCCCGGAGGACTGGCCGAGGCATCATGGGCATGAGACCTTGGGCTTGCCGGTTTTGGAGGAATTTTGTAGACGATTGCGGGCGCCGAAAGCTTTTTTTCAGCTCAACCGCTTAGTGATGCGTTATCACACTCATTGCCATCGGATTTATGAATTAAGGGCGGCAAAGGTGGTGGATATATTGCAGGAATTAGGCGCTTATAAAAATTCCGAAAATTTACAAAACTTTTTGCTGGCTTGTGAAGCGGATATGAAGGGCCGAACCGGCTTTGAACAACGAGATTATCCTCAGGCGGCGTTTTTGCTTGGCGCTGCACAAGCGGCTAATGCCGTGGATATAGCTGAGATTGTCAGCAATAAAAATTTAAGCGGCGCAAAAATAGGCGAGGCTATTAGACAGCAGCGTATCGCTGCGGTCAAACGCTATATCGGAATGAATGCAGTAGCGACGGCCTGAATCACGTTTTTGATTTGTCGATGGGTTCTATCCGCCATGATTTGGGCGATAAGATCCTGAGCGTTGATCATTTTTCCGAACAATCTTTCAAAACTATAATTGATTTCATCATTGCCTACGCCGCTGAGTAAAAACAGTTCGCCATGTGAATTGAATTTGGTTCTCAACAGCCAGGAAGCGACTTCAATATTTCGAGCGCTGTCATAGAGTTTTTGCGCCTCCAACATATTATGTAAATAAAAAGCGGTTTGTTCATTATAAGAAGCCAAAATCATGGTGTTCATGCCGAGAATGAACGCTTTGACGCGATCGCCGGTAAAAGTTTCATCAAAGGTTAAACGAATACAATCTATGCTGCTGTGTCCGTTCACCTTGGAAAAGGGATTTGTTTCCAGTTCGGCAATTGCCGCTTCTAAAGAATCATGATCTTTTTTCCATTCAGCCGGGTTTCTTTTATATAGCTTTTCAGCCAACAAATTTAATGTTTTAAAGACTGATCGTTGATGGGTCTCAGAGATCAGGTCTATATCATTTTTTACCACTGAAGCAACTTCAAAGTCGCGGGCTTTGATGTCCGGGCTGCTGGTGCAAGCGCTAAACAAGGGGAGCAATAACAGAAAGCAAAAACGATGAAAAATAGGGGATTTCATTGAAAACCAAAATAAGGATTGAAAAAAGCGGATAACGAAATTATAGTTTATTCAATATTTCTTAACTGTGAATTTTAATGCGCTTGAACAGCCATTGAAATCTTTTTTATTTTTTTACCAGGAAGTAAGCGTAATGCCATCATTTGATATAGTCTCCGAATTCGATAGTCATGAAGTCACTAATGCCGTGGACCAGGCCAATCGCGAGGTCGGCAATCGTTTTGATTTTAAAGGCTCTGATGCCGAATTTGTATATCAGGAGGAAAGTATTGTAATGAAAGCGGAGTCCGCTTTTCAATTACAACAAATGCTGCCGATTTTATATTCAAAAATGACCAAACGAGGCATCGATATCGGTTGCATGGAAAGCGGCAACGTAGAAACGGCGGGAAAAGGCGCTCAACAATCCATAGACTTAAAACAGGGCTTGGATACGCCCACCGCCAAGAAAATCGTCAAAATGATAAAAGACAAAAAAATGAAAGTGCAAGCTTCCATTCAGGGCGAAAAAGTGAGGGTGACCGGGAAAAAACGCGATGATTTACAACAAGTCATTCAAATGCTAAAGGAGGAAGATGTCGGTCAGCCTTTGCAGTTTGATAATTTTCGAGATTGATGACTGAGTTTTTGTTTCCTGTAGAGAAATGCGCGGCGTATTAGACGACAAACAATAGCTGAATCGCCGACACGGCGCGATATTTTGGCGAAAAAAAAGGCGGACAACAGTCCGCCTGAAGGGAGTAGAGCAGTAGAATGAAATCTTAAAAAAGAGTAACGCTTTATTCAACCGTAATGGATCCGGTTGCTGCAGTGTTTTTATAGCCTTTGGCCACTGTAGTATTGCGTTTGTTGACCGATTGGTTAACGACCACTGATTTTTTGATTTTTGAATCGCGCACGGCTACCGAGCCGGTGGTGGCGATGTTTTTCTTGCCGAAGGCCATCGTATTATTGCCTTTGTTGACCGATTGGTTAACGATCACTGATTTTTTCACTTTGGCGTCTTTCAAATTGATCGAACCGGTGCTGGCTAAATTGTGTTTACCTTTTGCTATCGTCGCATTGGCTTTGTTTACCGATTGATTGACCAGAACCGATTTTTTAACGGTAGACTGGGCATGAGCGGAAGTAGCGAAAGCAGCGGCTAAAATGATGGTTGCAGTCGTTAAAGTTTTCATGATGTTTTCCTCTGGGCTGTTTGAAAAAGTAAGTTTCTTAACCCAGCTTTCGAAACGTACTCAATAGCACAATATTGATTATGCAATGGCATCTATTCAATACTGCGTTGTGCATAAATTCAAAATCGAAGGCTGGGTTAAAACTTGGGTCTAGTTTACAAACCCAACTGAAAAACAGATGTAATCGGAGAACCTTGTTTTTGTGATTTATTCACCGATATTGAAAAGCTTAAAATAGCGGCAAATCATCGATAATTGATGCTGGAGAGTCTTTTTTATAGTCGACTAACTGTTCCTTAACCGCCCAACAAATAGTCCGTGCTGTTTTTCGATTAATTCCCCCAACATGCAATAATCTCCTAACGGCAATTGGGCAATATGGATTGTTGCATCGGTGTTATCTTGTAAATACGCTGCTACGCCGGATTTCAGCTCACGGTGGTCAACTACTATTTGCATGTTACTGTTAAGGCCAGAAGACATTCATTCATTTTTAACACAAAGCCATTTAGCGCTGATAAAAACCATGCCCATTAGGCCATACGCCCATACAAAATCCCAAGCGGGCTTCAGCGCCAGACTGGTGTCGGCAGGCGTCCATTGATAAGCATGTATCAAGCCGGTCATCGACAATAAGGCGGCGGCAAAGCTCCAAACAGCGGCAATGATAAATTGCTTTTCGATAATGGCGACGGTAATGGCGGCCAAGATCATGGCGCTGAATATAAATCCTTGCTCCAATGCAAATGCGCCGTCTATCCAAATATCAGCTTGTTGAAAATTGGCGATTAAGCGCTCAGAGAACGGCGGCATGGGATTGTTGCCGTAATCGGCGGCTCGCAAGCCGCTTTTGGCCATAAATGCGCCCCAGGCGGCAATGCCCGGTAATAGCCCCATCACCACAGCAGGCGCATGGGAGCGGGGCGTGGCTTGAAAAGCCTGGGCTGAAATAACGATGCCTATCCATAATACAATCGCCATGCCGGCATCAATAGGCACCGCCCAGACAATATAGGATAAGGCGCCGATAAAACAGATAACGCTGATAAATAGACCATTCAGTATCGAATACCCGGCGCGCGCGCCCATTGCTTTCCAGCCGGGGTGACCGATGTAAATAGTGGTAGGGAAACAAGAGCCGAACAGGCTTGCCAATAATGTGCCGATGCCGTTTACCGCCAAAGACGAGCGGGTAGGAAAATAGTCGCCTGAAGCTTCAGCGGATTCAATATTTTGTAAAGAACCGATCACGTTGAACAAGCCCATGGGTATGATGATCGATAAATACGTTAGGCTTTGCGGTGAGTTGAGTATCGACCATAAATCAGTGATAGCCGGAATGGGGAAATAGATGGTTAGCGGAGTATTTGGAGTTGCGCCCACCGGCGCAATGCCTTGCAGCCAGGCGATAATCATGCCCAGGGTGACGGCAACCAGGCCGCCGGGGATGTTGCCGCGAAATCGTACTTTGCCGAAATAAACTAATAATATTACCGCCAAAGTAACCAGACCGACAATCGGATGAGCGTATGTGCGAAACAGAAAGCCTAATGAAATAAACGTTAACGCGATGCCTGACAGAGTCGCCAGCAATGCCGCTCGCGGAGTCGCTTTACGCAGTCTTTCGGCGACAAAAGCGCCGCAAAATTCGATTAAGCCGGAACCGAAACAGGCCAGTAAACCGGCTTGCCAGGCGATTTTACCGGGATCCTCGGCGCCGGAAGCTTCGGCAATCAGTTTTGCCGGTAGCATCACCAGGAAAATATAGGCGAATAAAGAAACCGTGTTGATGCCGTAAGGTAGCGCGCAAATATCATTTCGGCCTGTTTCAGCGGCCAACTTTTTGGCTTGATAAGCGTAATAAAGATTGCCGAATAATAAAGAAACTGCCGCGCCGGGTAAAATATGCTGATAAATAAGCACGTCGGAAAACCCTAATACATATTGACATAAGCCGACGATTACCAATAATTGCACCAGATTATCCAGCGACAAACCGAAAAAACCGTCTATATCACCGCGTACTATCCAAGGCATTGCGTTTATTCCTGATTTGAAGTCGTTGTAATCATAACAAACTCAACAGATCGGTTTCATTATTACATTATTGACTCTCGTGAGGGTATGGTGAGCTTCTTATAAAAAACTATGTTAAATAACGCATTAAGATAAAGGCAAATACCATGTTTTATGCATGGTTATGATTTGTTGTAAATAAACTTCTTATATATCAATTAGATATATTGTGGCATTGAATATGCACATAATGTTGAAATAATTTATTTCATATTGGTGATGAAAATGGCTCAAGAATTAATTACAACAGCGGAACACAATGATCAGGGTGAAACAGCCGCGTTGATAATGGGAACGGGATTAGCTGTAGCTTCAATGATTATTGTGCCGGCGGTGGCGATGCGTTTGGGCTTAAGCGCCAGTTTGACCGGCGCATTAAGAATCGCCCTAATGAAAGCCTCTTCCAGAGCCAGCCGGGGAGCTAACGATGATTCCGCAGCCGGTTCGGCTGAATATAGTTGCCACTAATTTTCTCCAGTCTACCCCGTTAAACGCTAAAGCGAGTTGTAGAGTATTGATTTATCAGGCGATCGCACATGGAATTGCAGTCGCATTTAACCGTTTATTCACCGGTTTCCTGATGAATCAATACCCTACAACTTGTGCGCTCATGTATCAATAAGTTATCTTATATATTATAATTAACCCATTTAGAAAAAGATTGTAAACATGAGTGATACTAAAAACGTTTGCGACTTATGCGGTTTGGATATCGAAGTTTCCGGTTTTGAATTAAAGACCATTGAGGGCGGCAAAGCCTTTTGCTGCGAAGGATGCAAAGGTATTTTTCAAATGCTGCATGAAGATTCAATTGTAAAAGAGCAGACTTCATCTGAAAAAAGCGAATAACATTTTCCCCGTTCCTTCGTCTTAACTTTCAAAACACGGTCTTTCGGAATTGTTTTTCCGCCGGATTTCTGCTGGTTTGCTGATCACACATGACTTCTCATTAATTCTTTTGTTTTAGAATTGGCTAAATCGTTTTAATATAAATAAGGAAAATATAATGAAACATTCTCACGGCAATCAGGAGATGAATCATGGAGGTCAATCCATGGGTAAACAAGTTGCGATTGGTTCAGTGGCGACAGCCACAGTTAATACTGGAGGGAAACTCATGAAAAAAATTACGAAACACCCGGTTTTAGTTTTTGGTTTAGGCATGGTTGCCGGTTATATGGTTTATAAATACAGAAAAGAAATTATTGCCAGCGCCGGCAAAACGGTAGACGCCGGTAAGGATTTTGTCTTAAACCAAAAAGAAAACCTTGAAGACATAGTCGCAGAATCAAAAGAAGAGAATTAAATAAGTTTTCTGTCTGTTGTTAGGAATAAAAATTGAACAGGCGTTATCTGCTGGTGCGGGTTGCGCCTTTTTTATTTCATTCCCGTTTCTTAGGGACGTGCATAAAATTATTTTCACATTGCTTATCAATGGCAAAGCTGGGTTAAAATGTCTATTCAAAAACAAATTATTGTTCGCCACCGGGAACAAGGGCATGTGCGTTTTCAGCTTCCCGACCCATTAGTCAGGGCGGCAGTCGCCCAAAAACTGATTACCGAAATCAATGCGCTGGAAGGCGTTTATCGAAGCAACGTTTTTCGCGGTCAGAAAAAATTATCGATTCGTTATCATGAAACGGTTTGTAATTTTAACGAATTAGCTCACAGGCTTTCGGTGATTCTTCAGCGGCTTGAGGAGCAAGGTTGGTTTGCTGAACTTGAGGAAACTCCCCCCGCCGCTCCGAAAAAAAGATTCCAATACAGCGTTAATCAATGGCGGGCAACGCACTGGGTTAAAGACAAATATGAAGCTGTCAGGGAAACCGCTCAGGCGGCCAAAGTCATTACCAAGCTCGGTATGAAAAAACCCAATGCCTTGATTAAGGATCCCGAAAAAGCGATTATCGATTTTTTGAATGATGTGTTGGTGCTTTATTTGATCAAACTTCATTGGCCGAGAATCACTAAAGAATGGATACCCCGGCCTTTTACCCACCGTTATGAATGGCTGGCGGTATTTTATTTGTTCTATTTATTGGTGCGCTCCCGCAGACCGAAAAAATAACCCCGTTCGGGTCGTCGCTTGATTTGATGAAATATGACACTCTCATTCAATGGATATTAACGATAATTATCAAAATTTCCGCTTAGCGCATCAACTGAAAAATCGCGTGCGGCTGGTTTCTCCGGTTTTAAAAAATGATTTCGAAAGGGCTTATATTTTTGAAATTCTATTAAAAAAAAGACCGGAAATTAAGCAGGTGCGTTCGGTTTTCGCCTTAGGCTCGGTTGTTATCGAGTTTGATTCGCGACATTTGCCGATAAAAAACCTGCTGATATTAGCGGATAAAGTGCTGCTCAGCATTGCCCAAAAAAGCGCGCATCAAAAGAACTCACCCAAAAAGACCTGGCAAGGCCCGAGCAATGAAGTTGAAATGGCGATACAGGGCATGACCTGCGCTTCATGCGCATTACTCATTGAAATGGTGATGAAGCGGCATGAAAAAGTGAAGAAGGTCAATGTAAACTTCGCCACCGAAACCATCACCGTATGGGGGGGCTTAAACCGCGATGAAATCGCCGCCCATGTTGCCGGTCTAGGCTATGAAGCGCTGCGCATTGACACCTTGTCACAACGTAAAAACCTCATCATCAAAGAGCAACAACGTATTGAAAAAGCCAAAAAAAGGCTGCTTTGGGCGTCGATATTGACTGCGCCGGTGGTGACGATGGCGATGATGATGGTGAAAGCGCGCTGGGCGCATTGGCTGCAATTCGGATTGACCACGGCGGTGGTGTTCGGCAGCGGTCGGCAATTTTTCGACAAAGCGTTACGATTGGCGAAACAGCGCTCAGCCAATATGGATAGTTTAATCGCTCTGGGCGTCGGAGCAGCGTATATTTATAGTCTGCCGCCGTTGCTGCGAGGCAAAGGCCATTTATATTTTGAAGCCGCATCGGCAATCATTTCATTCGTGTTACTGGGTCGTTATTTGGAAGAAAAAGCTCGCGGCAAGGCAGGCGAGGCGATTCGGAAATTGGTGGATTTGCAACCGCAAACCGCGACATTACTGTGCGACGGCGTGGAAAAAAAAATCGATGTTGATGAAATCAAGGTCGAGGATATTTTATTGGTTAAGCCGGGCGAGAAAATCCCCACCGATGGCGTTGTTGTCGCCGGTTTATCGACTGTCGAAGAGGCTATGGTCACCGGAGAGAGTATGCCGGTGGTTAAACAAACCGGCGATGCCGTCATCGGCGGTTGCGTCAACGGCAACGGGGCTTTACAAATCAGGGCGACGGCGGTGGGTATGGATACGGTATTAGCCGGTATTGTGCATATGGTCGATCATGCGCAGGCCAGTAAACTGCCGATTCAAAAACAGGTTGATAAAATTTCCGCAGTCTTCGTGCCAGCGGTAATGGCGATTTCCGGACTGACTTTTAGCGCCTGGTTGCTTGTAGGCGCGCCGCTCAATTTCGCTGTCGCCAATGCAATCACGGTATTGTTGATCGCCTGCCCATGCGCCTTAGGTTTGGCGACGCCAGCGGCGATTATGGTCGGCAGCGGGCGAGCCGCTGACAAAGGCGTTTATATTCGTAATGGCGAAAGCCTTGAAGTCGCCGCGCAACTCAACGCCATCGTGTTCGATAAAACCGGCACCATTACCGAAGGTAAACCCAAAGTGGCTGAAATTTTCGCCGCCAATGCGTATCAACAGGATGAACTGTTAGCATTGGCAGCCGCCGCTGAACGCAATTCAGAACATTTTCTAGGCAAAGCGATTGTTGAACATGCCGATGAAAAAAATGTTCCAAATATGGGTTGCGAATATTTTTACAGCGAAACCGGTAGCGGCATAAAAGCCGATGTAAACGGCAAACGTTTGTTAATCGGAAATGATCAATGGTTGTCGGATAACAGCATAGCCATTGAGGACTTGAAGGCGGTGGGCGATGAGCTTGCGCAACAAGGCAAAACGCCGGTCTATATAGCCGTTAATGGCGAATTGGCGGGTATATTCGCTATTGCCGACAAACCCCGGTTGGAAGCCGCTGCAGCGATTGCTCACTTACGTCAGTTACGCATTGAGAGTTTAATGGTCACCGGCGATGCGCAGGGCACAGCGCGTTATGTCGCAGAAAAAGTGGGGATAGATCGAATTGTCGCCAACGCTAAACCGGATGACAAATTAGAAATAATTCGCCAATTGCAACAACAAGGCAAGAAAGTCGGTATGATCGGCGACGGCATTAACGATGCGCCGGCGTTGGCGGCGGCGGATGTCGGTTTTGCGATAGGCAGCGGAACCGATATTGCGATAGAATCAGCGGATTTAACCTTGGTTCAAGGTGAAATCAATAAAGTGGCCGACACCATCAGCCTGAGCGCCGATACTATCCGGGTTATTAAGCAAAACTTGTTTTGGGCCTTCGGATATAACACGATAGCGATTCCGGTAGCCGCGTTAGGTCGTTTGAATCCGATGATCGCCTCGGCGGCGATGGCTTTAAGTTCGGTATCGGTGATTGTTAACTCGTTAAGACTCAGTAAAAAATAGAGGGAAAATGGAGCATTCTGTTCATGATATGCACGCCATGCATAATATGGCGACAGCGACAGCCTCAGGGTTTGATTACAGCCTGGCTTTTGTCGCCGGTTTTTTGGGCAGCGGACATTGTTTAGGCATGTGCGGCGCTCTGGTCTCCGGTTATTTTATGAAAGGCGGAAAGCAGAAAAGTTATTTTCCTTATTTCGCTTATCAATTCACTCGGATTACGGTTTACACCTTGATCGGCTTTGCCGCCGCCGCATTAGGCGTGGTGCTGGTATCCAGCGGCTTATTTGGCAAACTGCAAAGTATTCTGCAAATGTTGATCGGAGGTATCGTCATTCTATTGGCGATGGGGATTTTGGGTTGGATACCCTGGCAAGGCTCGGTGCGCTTGATACCGATGAATTTATTGCGCAAAACTTACGCCGACGCAAGCCGAAGAGGGCCGGTATTGGGCGCTATGATGGCGGGTATGATGAACGGCTTAATGCCTTGCCCGTTAACATTTGCAATGGCGGTTAAAGCCACCTCGGCGGCGACTGTTGTTGAAGGCGGCGCATTAATGCTGGCTTTTGGCGCGGGCACTTTGCCGACTATGTTGCTGGTCAGCGTCGCCTTCGGAAAATTGGGCGCTAAGGTAAGAGGGTTAATGCTTAAATTAGCCGCCTTGATTATGATCATTATGGGCTTGAATACCTTTTATAACGGCTTAAATTTTTACACCGAAGAAGATTTTAAGCATCGCACCTTTTTACACGCTCTGAAAGAACAAGTTGATTCATGGATATTATTCCTGAATCAATTGGTCCAATACATCAATGATATGATGGGAAATATTCAAGGTGTTTGATGCGACAGGCGGATTTTCTGCAATTGGCTGAAGCGGCGCAGCGGCTGGAGACCACAAGTCTGGTCGCTCGCTTGGGCTATATTATGGGCATGCCGTTGGAAAAGGCGCTGGCGGCTTTGCCCGGACATTGGTCCAGCGTGGTTGCTAAAATGACGCGTACGGCGCTGGAAAAAGCAATGGATAGCGCCCTTTATTCCCTAAAAGCGGAACGAAAAAAAGCCAAGCCGGTTAATAAAACGCATAAGTTGGTGGCCGCCGTCAGCGGTGTGGTAGGCGGAGGATTCGGTTTAACCGCATTGGCGCTAGAGTTGCCTATTTCCGCCACCTTGATGATGCGTTCTATCGCCGATATAGCGCGTAGTCACGGAGAAGACTTGAGTCAATTGGACGCCAAAATGGCGTGTTTAAGTGTATTCGCCTTAACCGGCGGCGATTTGGAGCAACAAGAAAACGCCAATACCAGCTACTATGCGGTGCGCTCCTTTCTTAGCAAAGCCATTGCCGATTCCGGCAGCCACATCGCCGCTCGCGGCATAAGCCAGGAAAGCGCGCCCGCTCTCATCAACCTGTTGAGTCGGGTGAGCGCGCGTTTTAGCATCCCGGTTTCCGAAAAAGCGGCCGCCCAGGCATTACCCGCCTTAGGCGCTATCGGCGGAGCATCCATCAATTTATTATTTATGCAACATTATCAGCAAATGGCGGAAGCGCATTTTACGATCAGACGTTTGGAGCGGCAATATGGCAAAGAACACGTTCAGAGAAAATACCACGCCATTATGGAAAAAGCGGCATAGTGGTATTGGCATCTTTCAATGAGTCATTTGCAAATGAAATCAATAATCCGCTTGATCAGTTTCAGCCTGTTTCTTTATTCTCAAATATTGGCGGCGGAAACGCTTTTTTCCTTGACGGAAAATCGCTTATTAGTTCCGCACATTAAATATCAAGGAACCGACTTTCGCGCCGAATTCAAGCTGATCAATGCCGGACAAATTCAGCTTAGCGCGATTGCGGTCAATCAGCATTTGTCTGTTTATAACAGTGTGGTGGAAGTTGATGAAGCATTGAACTTCACCGTTAACGGCATCAACATAGGCGGCGCGCTTTACGATGCCAAAATCGAGCATTTTGAAGATGATGTTTTTAACATCGCTCATGTACAAGCAAGCGACCTCAATGTGGCCGGGCGCGGCGAAATGCTTCAAATTAATAAAATTACCGAGCTGACGCGTGAGCAGATTATCGCTGTTCGGGATACTTTGAACGCTCATATGGAAGAGAAAGTTGAGCTGCAAATCGAATACCCGATTGCGATATACACGATGCGTTATCAATCGGTTGACCCGGCTGGGCAATCAACCCCGGTTTCCGCATTATTAGTTTTACCGATAGATGCTGAAAAAAGATTCCCGCTTTTAGCTTATCAACATCAAACTTTGCTTGAAAGAGTTGAAGCGCCCAGCCAAAAACCTTTAGACTTCGCCGCTATTGGTTTTGCTACCGGAGGATATGCGGTCATCGCCAGTGATTATTTGGGTTTAGGCGACTCGACTCTATTACACCCTTATGTCCATGCTCAAAGCTTGGCCAACTCGGTCATTGATGGGGTGCGGGCGGCGCGTTCATTTTTCGTCGAACAATCTTATCCGGAGAGCGGACAATTATTTCTAGCCGGTTATTCTGAAGGCGGTTACGCCACCATGGCCGCTCACCGAATGATGCAACAAAATTATCCCGAAGAATTCACGGTCACCGCCTCGGCGCCGATGGCGGGGCCTTATGATTTGTCCGATGCCACGCTGAATTTCATTCTCAAGGAAGAAGATCACCCCAACCCTTATTATGTACCTTATTTGATTTTGCCTTATCAGCAAATCTATGAATTCAATGCGCAGACAGAGCCAGTCTTTAGCGCAGATTACCCATCGACATTAGCGGCATTATATGATGGCTCGTTTTCAAGCAAACAAATCAATGATCAATTGCCGTCGGTTGAAGAATATTTTGATGCGGCTTTTTTACAGGCGGTTCTGGCTAACCAGGCTTTATGGCTGCACACCGCGCTTAAAGCCAACGATGTTTATCGCTGGAATCCGACCGCGCCCATGTATTTATTACACTGTCCGGACGATAACCAAGTACCTTTTCAAAATTCGCAAACCGCCTATGAGTATTTCATCGGGCAAGGCAATCAACGGGTGGAATTAATCGCCATAGACAGCAGTGAACTTGAACAGGATGACATTCATTTTAGTTGCGCAGTTCCCGCTATCATGCGGGCCAAAGAAAAGTTTGATCAACTGCTGTCGCCATAGGTGCGCAGTGCGCGCCTTTATTGGGTTTATACAGATATAGGCGCTTTAATATGCGCATCAGCCTGATAATTAAGGATTGAAAAATCCTCAAACTGATAATCAAACAAGGATGCCGGTTTTCGGTTAATTTGCAAGGTCGGTAAAGCTTTCGGTTTGCGGGTTAATTGCAAACGCGCCTGTTCAAGATGATTCAAATACAAATGCACATCGCCGCCGCTCCAGATAAAATCGCCAACTTGTAAATCCGCTTGCTGGGCAACCATATGGGTGAGTAAAGCATAACTGGCGATATTAAACGGCAAACCCAAAAAGGTATCGCAACTGCGTTGATAAAGCTGACAAGACAAGCGGCCATCCGCCACATAGAATTGAAATAAAGTGTGACAGGCGGCCAAGGCCATTTTGTCGTTTGCTACGTTTTGTTGCGGGCTGATCGTTTCATCCGGCAAATCCGCCACATTCCAGGCGGAAACCAACATTCGACGGCTATTCGGCGTATCCCGCAATTGTTGCAATATCATTGAAATCTGATCAATTGTCTCACCGTTTCGAGCGGGCCAGGAGCGCCATTGACTGCCGTAAACCGGGCCTAAATCGCCGTTTTCATCCGCCCAGGCATCCCAAATTGAAACCCCGTGCGCATTCAAATAGGCGATATTAGTATCGCCGTTTAAAAACCACAATAATTCATGAATAATGGATTTAAGATGAATTTTCTTGGTAGTCACCAGTGGAAAGCCGTGTTGCAGATTAAAGCGCATTTGATGGCCGAAAATGGATAAGGTCCCGCTGCCGGTGCGGTCTCCTTTCTGATGACCCTCGGATAAGATTTTATCCAGTAAATCCAGATATTGCTGCATAGTGTTTATAAGTTTTAAGCAAATAGCAGCATTCTACGTGGCTTGATGAGTTAAGAAAAGTTGGAATTGGTAGGGTGTGCGCTGCGTACCATGATGTCTAAAAAAGGTCATGGCTTCCGCGCTCTGAAACTGTGAAAGAATTCACTCATTATTCAAAAAAGATGAATGCGTAGGTTGTGGGTGAGCTTGCGAACCCCAACAATCAAGAGCCTATGAGTTTCCTAGTGTTGGGACTACAACCTACATTGAATACTTTCACAGTATCTCTGCGTGGGCGCGGGGGAGTAACGTTCCGTGTCTCGAAACGCAGAGCGGTTATGATGACGTGACCACGGAGACCGTGGCCACTATTTTGATAATGTCTTATTTAACGCACTCAACTTTAATCGATCTGATTTTATGGTAAAAACTAAATTCGCCGAAATTATGCACTTTTACATTCGGCTGGAAAATTAATTCCGAATCTTCCAGAATGTCTTGTTTGGTAATGCCCAATGATTTCATCAGCACCGGATGATTGGCCATTTCTTTTAAAGTCAGCTTAAAATTCTTATTTTCAAACAAGGTGACAACGGCGTTCGGGCCGACGATAATGCTTTCGATTTGTTTATCCCAATTGGAGCCGTTCAGGCTGATTAAATTTTTCAATTGTTTTGGGCCTTTAATACGATGTTTCTGGCCTGTATAGTGATCATCTCTGAAAATATCCACCCAACAGCCTGCTTTTTTTTGGGCTTGGCTGGGAGCGGAAAAGCCGATGGCGGCGACAGAAAAAAGCGTGATCAGTGATGTGCGGAAGTGTGATGCTGTCATGGCGATACCCCTCGTTGTTAATTCAAACAAGTGGGGCGAATACGGAATTATATCGAACAGATAACGCCGACATATCAAGCTCATTATCCACCACCCCACGTTTAAATTGATTCCAAATAACCTTATTGGTTTCAATTTTTTATTTTTAGTTATTAAGGTAACCCCTCAACGGTATTCAATCTAGGAATTGACATATAAATCAATATCCTAAATTTCTTAACGCGAGTCGGTGATTTGATTATAGAATAGAAAATCTATTACGTCATACTCTTTTAGTGAGTAGGGTGCGCTTCGCGTACCTTTGGCGACTATTTTTCCGCAATATGCCATTGCAACGGATATTTCTGTGTCACTCTCTTAAGATAGCCCGTCATCTTTTCCGAAATAAATTTCTGCCTGACGCGATCAAAAATTTCAGCAAAGGTTTTTTGCTCTGAGGGTTTGCGGTTAAGGATAGTAACGATATGCCAGCCTTTTTCGGTTTCGATAATATCGCTGATTTGATGGTCTTGCAGGTTTTTCAGCGCCGTTTCAATCGCCGGTGCGGCGCTACCTTCTGTTAACCAGCCCATGTCGCCGGAGCGTTGTTTGCCGTAGGGGTCTATGCTGTGTTCGGCTGCCAATGTGAACAGACTTTCGCCTTTGTTGATTCGCTGGGCGATGGATTCCGCTTGTTGCCGGTCGGCTAAGACGATTTGGCCGATTTGGCGGCGCTCAGGAATATAGCCGATTTCCGGATGTTGCTTGAAATAGTTTTGTAAAGTCGCTTCATCCGGTATCCATTGTTTTTCTTGTTTAGCCAGTAATATCTTAACCGCCAAGTGACGGGCGTAATCCTGTAATTGCGCAGCGATGTCGATATTTTGCTGTTCGGCTTGTTGCGCCATCAGAATTAATGCAATCCATTCTTCCACTTTTTCGATGACGCGGGTTTTATCAATCGCTCCGGTCGTTGGCGTAGGGAATAAGTCGCCATATTTAATGTTGACTGAACGACCTTCCGCTAATACGGACTCCGGGCTGGGTTTGTCGTCTAATAAGCTGTAATGGGTTTTAATGTGCGCTTGTTTTTTTAAGTCTTCAATGTGCGCTTTTTTATATTCGGAAAAGCGTTTGGCGACATAAGCGGATTGAGCGGCCGTTATGGCATCCGGGTTGCTTTGGTAGCTTTTTTCCAGTTGCGTGTTGATGGCTTCCGGGATTTGAATCTGATTGCGAAATTTAAGCAGATACTGCTGCGCCAGCAAGCTGGTTTTAAAGTTGCTCATTTCCTGAATAAAGGCGCTCTGCTGTTGGATGCCGTTGTTCAACGCTTCCTGATGCAAGGCTTCAGAACGCGCTAACCTGAGCAGCATATCGCCGCGTAAATAAGCTTGTTCTTGTTCTTCCATTGCCGGGAATTGGGTGGCGAATGGTGCGGCGCGCATTGCGGATTCCAGTTGTTGTTCGGTGACTTGGCCGTTGTCGCCGATGCTGACCAGTACGGTGTCGGCATGGGATGTAAAGCTGAATAGGGTGAGTAGTATTATTGCGTGTATTGATTGATTCATGGCTTAATTGGGATTTGGTCATCAAGTAGGTACGACTTTAGCCTGCATGTTTTTTCGATTTTGCAAGCTAAAGCCTGCGCCCCTGATTTTATAATATTAATTATTTAGAGGGTGAGGTGCTAGCTACATCTTGATTAGGCTATTAGGTTGGGTGCGCAGGACGTATCCTACGATGCGCTGTCGAAAAAACCGCCGATGATGATCGGCGGTTTGTGCGCCGTTTATTTGATATTTTTACCGCCTAAATCATGAGCGTTTCCATGTATCCAACTGATCGCGGCATCCAAATCGTCTTTGATTTTTTTGCCTTTCCAGGTCAGGGCTTCAGCGACAATCGGTACGCCCGCCTTGTTGGTTTCATGGCAGGATGCGCACAATAGCGGGCCGTGGCTGCCGTCCGGATTATATTGGGCGGCTTGTTTATAGGTAGTCGGGTCTACTTTCGGCGTCACCGGATATAAGCCGTGTATGGATTCGTGACAGGCTTGGCAAGCCAATCCTGCATGGCCTTTGGAATAACGCATGACACTGTATTTACCCGGCTGGTTAATCGGGAATGCTACCCCGCCCTGACCTTCCACATAAGGCGGCGCATGACAATCGGCGCAATGCGGCGTACCGGCGGACAACCAGTAATCACGGCCGTTGCTGGCGGCGTCATAAGGTACGGCGGCAATGCCGGTGGCTTCGTCAGGTAATTGCAAGGACGCCAGTTTGGCGGATGGATTGGCCGATAACAGGGTAACGTTAACATCGCCGTCTTCATCTTTTTTTACCAGCGGCGCGCCGTCTTTGATGGCGATCACGCCAATATCGGGCACCAGACGATCTTTAGCCCAGGTTAACAAGATGCCGGATTTGCCTGGCGTGTCGTGGCCGTTTTTATCTAACACCACTTTGGGGTCCAGATATTTTTCTTCCAATGTTTTACGACTGACGCCGATGGCTTTGGCGATCTCATCGATTGATTTGTTGCGAATGGTGTCGCCGGTTTGCAGGAAGGCGTTTTGCAGATTGTCGCGCTGATACAATTCGCGCGATAACTGGCTATGGCAGTTCGTACACCATAAGCCTTTGCCGTTTTTACCATTGCCGATGTTGGAGACATTGTTTTGCATCCATTTGCCGATGGCGTTTAAGTGTTCCGGAGTGCCTGCGCCGTCATTTTCCTTGTTCGGGTTGGAGTGTACGTCGCGACCGGCGAAACAGCCGCCTTCGGTATCGCGGTTGTCGGAATCGGCGAAAAAGTTGCGTCCGTCCTCGGTAATCGGATAACCATCCATGCCGCCGTCTTGTCTATGCGCCGGGTGACAACCTGCGCAGGTGCCGGTGCGGCCTTCGGAATCGGGTAATGGACGGATGGTTTGATGTACTCGGTGCAAGGCTTCCGATAACGGCATAATGGGCGTATCCCAATCCTCCCGTTTTTCACTGCCGGAGAGTATTTGCTCAATGCCTTTGGATTGCAACACGCCGATCACGTTATCCGCGTGGCATTGTTGGCATAATACGGGGTCGTTGCCCAAGCGATTTTGAGTGGCGCGGCTGCTCGGGTCGTATTTAGCCAAGAACTGGGTGCCGTGGCGCGCATCATGAATCTGTAAGATGGAAATGGAGGTGGCTTTCAAATTAGCCATATAAGGCGATGCGCCTAAACCCAGCCAGAAGGCTTTTTCCTGTTTATATAAAGTAAATGTATCGCCATTGGCGTTATCATTGGCGTGGCAATTAGCGCAGTTAGGCACGTCAATCGGATTGGTGCCGATGAATTTCACCGGTTTGCCGGTATGACTGTCGATCACCGGCCGACCGTTTTTAGCCTCGACCAAACCAACCCAAGCTTCTTGATAAGGACGAATATCGCTTTCAACAATTTCTAACGGGCTTTTTTTCATTAACTCGTCGTAGAACGGCGTTAGCGGTAAACCCAAGGCATCCCAAATGCCCGGATTGGTGAGAACGATAGGCACATTGTCCAATACCGGCGATTTGGTATAAACAATCGTGCCCTTGTCGCCGGTGTAATGCAGATGTCCGTTCTTTAGCGGCATACCGGAAGGCCCGGCATCTCTGGGGATGGGCAGCTCAATACCGATGCGTTTCTTTTCACTGTC
Organism: Methylococcaceae bacterium; assembly: GCA_006844585.1. Classification (GTDB taxonomy): domain Bacteria; phylum Pseudomonadota; class Gammaproteobacteria; order Methylococcales; family Methylomonadaceae; genus Methylomarinum. The sequence goes on from SPJM01000189.1 coordinate 28,372, forward strand.
TTTGCTGGTGTTTTTGGGGTTACTGCCTTTTAAATCTTTATAGATATATAAATGGGTGAAATAGGCGTTGCCGACATTTTCATTCTTACTGTATTTGCCATCTTTGTTAACATCGTAAGGGATATTCCAATACGCCAGCTTAGTGCCTTCGGAAAATGTATTATCAATGTGACCGTATTCCAGCTTCATGCGTTTGTCGCCGTCCACTAATACGGTAGGATCGTTCGGGTCCGCCTTTAATAATTGCGGGAATTCATAAGGCCCGGTCGCCGTTTTGACGACCTGGCTCTGAATCGAATTATAAGGCGGCAAGATGCAGCAATAGGAAAAATCAAATCCGGTGCAATGCATGCCCAGTTCATAATTTATGGTGATGTTGTAGTCGTTTTTCGGCTTTTGCAAATCCCCCGCCACTGAATTGGCGATAGGGCTGTTGCGAATCAGCCCCGACTCCCCCGGCGGCTTGTAAGGTATATACTTAGCGAATACCGGGGTAACCCATAAACTGTGCAGCAATGCTACGGAAATGATTTTATTCATAATGCTTACTCTTGTAATTGATTATAATATTGAGCGAGTTGCCGAATATCCTCCTCGGAAAGTTGTTCGGCAATTAGGCGCATCCGACTGTATACATCGTTTTTTCGAACTCCTGTTTTGTATTCCGTTAAAGTTTTAATGAAATACTCTGTCTGTTGACCGGCCAGAGCGGGAATATCCTGTTTTGCACCTTCGCCGTCAGAACCGTGGCAAGCAAAGCAAGGCGGCACAATTTTTTTGCCGTTGCCTTTTTCGACTAACTGCTCCGCCGCCGACAAGTCGCCTTTAACGGCTTTGTTTTTCGCCGTCGGCAAAGAGGCGAACCAGACGGCCAGATCAGCGGAGTCCTGTTCCGATAAACCGGCGGCTACTGAGTTCATCAGCATATGAATGCGTTTATTATCGGCGTAATCGCGCAATTGCTTATAGGTGTATGTCGCCAATTGACCGGCTAATGAAGGATATTCCGGAATCTGGCTGATGCCTTGTTCGCCATGACAGCCTGCGCAACTTTCCGCTAATTCTTTGCCTTTAAACATATCGCCTTGTTTAACAAAATTGAGCATATCAGGCGTCCAGGCAATATTGGAGCTAGGCTCGGCATTAACGATGGTGGAGCAAGTCACTAGTAATAAGATTAGTATACGTTTCATCATTAATATCCCCATGCGCTAGAGTCGTAGGTATCCATAAAGAAGAATTGCAGGATCGGAATACCGAAGCTGACCGCCATCAACACAGCAATTACTTTATTCCATAATTTGAAATCATTCAGATATTCCGGCAAATCGGTGGGTTTATGCAACGGTTCGGCATACTCCACGCTGCCTTCAAAAACTTCCGCAGAGGGGTTAAATTGGGTTTTGTATAAGACATACACAAACAATCCGCCGGAACCCATCATAATCAAGCCGCCGAAGATCATCGCCAATTCGTAAGGTTGCCACGATAAGGTCAGCAGGTTGTTATAAACCACAGAGGAAATGCGGCGCGGCTGGCCCAACAGACCCAATACATGCCAAGGCGTAGTCAAAATGCAGATGCCGATAAACCAGGTCCATAATTGCACTAAAGCCATATTATTGGAGATTAACGGTTTTTTGGTCAAAATCGGCCACAAATAATAAGCGATGGCAAAATACATAATAACTGTGGTGCCGGCAAATATCAGATGGAAATGACCCGGCACCCACGCGGTGTTATGCACCATGGCGTTCATCGCATAGCTGGCGTTCACCAGGCCGCCGAAACCGCCGAAGATCAGCATCAATAAAGACAAAATCACCGATAGCACCATGGTGTTCGTCCATTGCAGCGATCCTATCCAGCCCAGTAATCCTTTGCCGCCGCGTAAGCGTCCGGCGATTTCTAGCGATGCAATGACCGTGAAGCCGGTTAGAAAGGTCGGTATGGTGACCACAAACGTACCGATGCCGTGCAGCATTTTCCAGCCTTTGGCCTGTTCGGGGTCCATGTACAAGTGGTGAAAACCGATTGGTAAACTAAACACCACTAAAACCAAAAACGCCGCTCTGGCCGCTTCTTCACTGAATAAGAAAGAACCCGCTTGCTTTGGGACGAAAACATAAAAAGCGGTATAAGCCGGAATTAACCAAAAATAGACAATCGGATGTAAGGTCCAGGAAAATAGCGTTCTGGCTAATCCGGGGTCAATCGTATCCACCCAACCTAAAGACCAAGGGATGATTAAAAATAGGGATTCAAAAGCGACGCCTGCGCTGGTCCATAACCAAAGCAAGGCGTTGGCGGCGGTGGCGAACATCGCTAACGGCACCAACTCATCAGGGTTTTCCTTTTTCCATTGATAAAACATCATTAACATGATGCCGCACCAGACCCATGAGCCGACGATCAGCAAGGTGGCGCCCAGATAAAATAAATAGTGCGCCTGTACCGGCGGGTAAAAGGTATAAAGCACCGAAGCCAGACCGGTTAATAAGGGAATTGCCGCCAGCACAACGCCGAACAGCGCCAGCCAAAAACCGCCCCAGGCCAGTTTTGGATTCCATACCGGCATTTTCAATGTTGTGCTTGCGGTGTAATAACCGAAGCCCATAATGAAAAATGTGGTTAACACATAGGCCATCAGCACGCCGTGGGTGCTCACCGAGGCGAAATACACACTGGGCGAGTCCAATGATGAAAACAGGCCGCTACGCTCCAGAACCTGATAGACACCCATAATACAAGCCAGCAAAAAGGCGATAAAAGCCACCGACATATGACTTAACGCAAGGTTTCTTTCGGTATTATCATTCATGATTCTGTTTCTCCTGTCGCGCGGTTTTGCTGCGTCGACCATTGTTCTTTTTCGATGACGTCAATTCTGCTCCACATATGATCATGACCCAAACCGCAATATTCGTTACATAGCACTGGATAATCGCCCGGTTTGGGAAATGTGGTCAGTAATTCTGCAACAAAGCCGGGCACAATCATGGTGCTCATGTTTGTCATCGGCACATGTACGCCGTGTAACACGTCGATGCTGACCCAACGGAAAGTAATCGGCGTTTCAGCCGGTACGACAATGTTTTTGGGAAAAAAGGAATAGCGTCCAGCCACCATTCTAACCGTGATATGGCCGTTTTCATCAGTGGAAACGCCGAGGTTTTGTTCGCCGAATTCCTCACTGAGATGCAGTTTAGCAGAGTCAATGGTCTCTACGTTACTTGGCGCATTAACGCCGTGGAACAAAGCGTCGATCATGATAATGCCGACAAATAAGGCGCAAACCCCAACTACGACTTGCACCCACTGTTTTTCAAGAGGATCTATATGCATACTATCCCCCTAATTGATAACGCCGCGGGGGATAAACACCCCGTAGTATAGAAATAACCAACCTAGAACCATGCTGGCGGTGACGGAAATCAACAAAAACCAGGTGCCGATGGGTTTGCTGTTGAGAATCTCTTCGCGTTCTTCATCACTCAATTGAGCCATTTCCCCTCCTAAATAAAATTAATGTTTGTGTTACATCAAAAAAGAATTGATTAAGCATGTTATAAAGTACTAATATATCAGCCTGTCCATATCAGAGCAACCTATTTTGGACTAAGATAATTGAACTTTGTGGAATCATAGTATACTCAGGACTCAGCAAGATACCCTTTAAATAATAGTGTATTCTGCTCATTTTTTGAATTATGATTCAGCCTGTTTCGGAATCGTCAACAATTCATTAAATCCTGAGCGTTACCTAAGTTTAACACGGGATTACACGGTAGGGTACGCACTGCGTACCGCTCGATGGCGTTTAGCATACGTGGCAATCCTATCCTATTGATGTCTCGTTTTAAGGCGATAGCCTTGAGCGCGAAGGGTAGGGACGACCTTCGCCTAAGCGCTGACAACCCTTTAACGTATTATTCAAACATTTTGAGCAGTGGCTTTTAAATAAAAAAATAACGTGAACATTACCGATCAAGATCATCAAACAGCATTGGACAAATTAGTCGCCTACTCTCTGAAAGGCGGTTTGCCGATTTTTTTATTTGTCTTGTCTTTTGCTTTGGGCGCGATTGCATTGATTTATACGCCCAGGGAAGAAGAGCCGCAAATCGTCGTGCCGATGGCCGATGTGCTGATTCATGCGCCGGGGTTATCCGCTCGTCAGGTTGAAAAACAAGTCACCTTGCCATTGGAAAAAATCCTCTCGCAGATCAGCGGTGTTGAACATATTTATTCGCGTTCCAGCGCCGGTAAGGCCATAGTGACATTGAGGTATTATGTCGGCGAAGACCGCGAAGACGCCTTGGTTAACGCTTATACTAAACTATTATCTAATCAAGATAGCATTCCCGCCGCTGTGCAAAGCTGGGTGATCAAACCCTTGGAAGTGGATGATGTGCCGATTGTGGTGTTAGGGATGTGGAGCAATAATCCGCAACGTTACAATGATTATGATTTGCGACGCATGGCCGATGAAATGACCACATCGTTACAGCAAATCGAAGATAGCAATCAAGTCAGCGTAGTCGGCGGTCGTAGCCGCGCTGTTAACGTATTGTTCAATCCGCAAAGCATGGCCGGACGTAAAACTACAGCGATTGATATTGTTCGTTCGATACAGTCTGCAAACCGTTTACAGGAATCCGGTTTACTATCGATGAATAATCAATCTTTAGTGTTGGAAACCGGCGATTTCATTCGCTCGGCGGAACAGTTGGCCACGCTAGTCGTCAAGGTAAACGAGGGGCGACCGGTTTATCTGCAGGATGTTGCAGAAATCAAGGATGGCCCGGCGGAGCTGGATGGTTACAGTTGGATAGAATTTGCGCCGGGTCATGCTTTGGCTGAACAACATCCGGAGCAATATCCGATGGTGACCTTGGCGATTGCCAAAAAAAGAGGCTCCAATGCGGTTTGGGTGGCTGAAAATATCCATCAGCTTATCGATGAGTTAAAACAACAATTACTGCCGCCGGAAGTGCAGATTGAAGTGCTGCGCGATTACGGCAAAACGGCGGATGAAAAAGTCACTAATTTAACCAGCAGTTTGGCATTTGCGATTTTTACCGTGGTGGTGTTTATCGCGGTGTTTTTAGGATGGCGCGAGGCCTTGGTGGTCGGTTTGGCGATTCCGATATGTTACGGATTAACCTTGATGCTGGATATGGCTTTCGGGTACACCATCAATCGGGTGACTTTATTCGCTTTAATTTTATCGTTGGGTTTATTGGTCGACGACCCGATTACCGGGATTGATAATATCGAACGCTTTATGCGTTTAGGAAGCGGTGATTTAAAACAACGCATTATTGCCGCGATAGCGGAAATTCGCTCGGCTTTGTTGATGTCTACGGTCACCATTATTCTGGCTTTTGTGCCGTTAGCCTTCATTACCGGGTTAATGGGGCCGTATATGGGGCCGATGGCCTTCAATGTACCGGTTGCGGTGATTATTTCGACAATGGTGGCGTTTATGGTCACGCCCTGGCTGGCGAGTTTGCTCTTAAAGCCTAAACAAGAGGAAGATGCTTCGCAAGGCTTGTTGAAAATATATAGCGCGATGGTTGGGCCGTTCATTCAAAGTCGTCAAAAAGCCTGGTTGTTAATGGCGATGGTGATAGCTTTATTTGTAGCCACAGCTAGTTTGCCGGTGTTTCAAGCGGTGCCGTTAAAATTATTGCCGTTTGACAATAAAGACGAAATGCAGATATTAGTGGATATGCCGGAAGGCAGTTCGCTGGAACAAACGGCGGCGCTGACTAAAAAGGCCGCGCAAATCGCCGGGCGTTTGCCGGAAGTGCAAGCGGTAGCCGCTTATGTCGGCCAGCCTTCGCCGATTGATTTCAATGGCCTGGTGCGACAGTATTTTTACCGGCAAGCGCCGCATCTGGCGGATATCCGCTTAACCTTGGCGCCGCGAGCCGAACGCGAGCATAACTCACATGCTGTTTTATTGCGTTTGCGCAAAATGTTGCAGCCGTTGAATGTTGATGGGGCGTCGCTCAAAGTGGTGGAAGTGCCGCCGGGGCCGCCGGTGCTGAGTACGGTGGTGGCGGAAATTTACGGCGACCGTTTGACGGATTATCAACAACAACGGCAAGCGGCGCAAACAGTGATGGATAGATTGCGACAAGAGGCTTTTGTCGTAGAAGTGGATTCAACGGTGGAAGCCGGGCAAACCCGCTGGCGCTTTATCACCGATAAAGAAAAAGCCAGGCTTTCCGGGGTCAGCACTGAGGATATTGCGATCAATCTGAGCATGGCCAACCACGGCTGGGTGGCTGATCATTTGAATCTGGAAAGTGAGGCCAATCCATTGCCGATTACCTTACGCTTACCTAAGCCGATACGCGCAGGTCTGGACGATTTAGCGGTGTTGCCGATCAAAGGCCGAGGTCTTGGCCCGGATCAGTCCATCATTGCTTTGGGTGAATTAGGCCGATTTCAAGCATTGGAAACTGACCGCGCTATTTTCCATAAAAACCTGCGTCCGGTGGTATACGTGACCGCTGAACTGGAAGGCAGAACCCCGGTAGAAGTTATCACCAGCATCCAGGCTGATTTCAATAATACCGATAACAAGCGGCGGGACTGGCGCCAGCGCAGCTTTTTTAATCCCGGCGCAGGCATACCCTGGCATTTGCCGGATAATATCAGCGTTAATTGGGGCGGCGAGGGTGAGTGGGATACCACGATAAGAGTGTTTCGGGATATGGGTTTAGCTTTTGCTTTCGCATTAATCGGTATTTATTTTGTCATGCGTCTGCAAACCGGCTCCACCGCATTAACCCTGATTATTATGTCGTCTATCCCGATGACGGTGATCGGCATCATGCCGGGTTTCTGGCTGTTGAATCAATTCGGCGAACGCTTTATCGGCGACAGCCCCGATCCGGTATTGTTCACCGCCACGGCGATGATCGGCATGATCGCCCTGGCCGGTATTGTGATTCGCAACGCCTTAATTTTAATTGAATTCATTGTTCAGGCGCGGGAATCCGGTATGGCTTTGCAAGAGGCATTATTACAAGCCGGCGCGATTCGGATGCGACCAGTTTTGTTAACGGCGGGAACCACCTTGCTGGGCAATATCATTATCACTCTGGACCCGGTTTTCAGCGGTTTGGCGATTGCCATTATCTTCGGGATTCTAGCCTCCACCTTATTCACCTTATTAGTTATACCGGTTGTTTATTATTTGGTATACGCTCCAAAACAAACGGCTCAAGAGAATTAAAATATGGATAATCACACAAAAACCTATCTGATGCCGGTGCTGGCCATGCTCGGCTTGTTGTTAGCGATTTTATGGATGGCGGGCGGTTTTGACGATAAAATCCAACCGGGGCGATTATCTTCCGGCAAAGTCTATCAGGGCGAGACCTTGACCTTGCAGACCAGCGTTGTGCAAAGTGTTGAAGAAGTCGCCGCAAGCGTACACTCCAAACAAACCACCCAAGTCGCATCCAGGGTTTTGGCGCCGATAAAAAAGATTCATGTTAAAGCCGGGGATATTGTCCATCAAGGCGATTTATTAATTGAATTGGATAATCGCAATAATTTGGCCAGAGTAGGTCAATCTCAAGGCAACCTGAATGCGATTCGGGCGCAGTTAAAGCAAGCCGATTCACACTATCAGCGCACTCAAAATCTATACAGCAAGGAGAGTGTCACCAAGGCCGAATTGGAAAGGGCGCGAGCCGCGTACAATAGTCTACGGGCGCAATTAGCCGGGGCGGTGCAGAAGTTGGAATCATCCCGCACCACCTCCAGTTACAGTCAAATAAAAGCCACCTTTACCGCCAAAGTTATCGACCGCTTTGCCGAACCGGGCGACATAGCCTCGCCTGGGGTCAAGCTGTTGACGCTTTATGATCCGCAGTCGTTAAGAGTGGACGCCAATGTCCGCGAATCGGTTGCGCTAAGCTTAAAAATCGGCGATCAATTGGAAGCGGTGATTCCGGCGCTAAACACGCGAATGCCGGTTATCGTTGAAGAAATTGTGCCGGAAGCGAATCCCGGCGCGCGCAGCTTTTTAATTAAAGCCAAGATTGAACATCAAGGTCGAATGCTGCCGGGCATGTTCGCGCGGATAAGAATACCGTTGGCCGAGCAACAGCAATTACTCATCCCTCAACGCTATGTCAAACAAATGGGGCAACTGGATGTGGTTTGGGTGCTGGAACGAAAGCAAGCCGTGCGCCGTTTTATTCGCACCGGCGCCGTTAAACAAAACGATCAAGTTTTGGTCATTTCAGGATTGGATGCAGGCGAGCAATTAATTTTGCCTGAACATGTGGGAGAGCAGCGATGACCAATATGATCAAACGCCGCTTTATCCATTTTGGGTTAATCGCATGCATTTCGGCGCTCATGACGCCAGGCGTTTATGCCCAACAAGCCTTACATTTGAACCTGCCGCAAGCAGTCGATTACGCTATTGAACATAACCCGGATATGCATATTATGCAGCAGCGCATTGCTCAGGCCGAAGCGCAACGGCAAATTGCGCTGTCCTCGTTCTATCCGAATATTGATGCGTCTTTGTCTTATCAGCACAGCGACAATCCTTCACAGGCTTTCGCCATGGTCATCGCCCAGCGCCGTTTGCAATTTACCCCGGATACCGATTTTAACCACCCCGGCGGCATCGATAATTATCGACCGGAAATTCGCGCTCGTTACAACCTGTTCAACGGCGGACAAGATTATTATCAAAGCGGCGCCGCTAAATTGGGCGTTGACGCCGCCAAATTACGACAGGAAGCCGCCAGGCAACAATTAGCAGAAGCGGTCAAAGCCGGTTTTTTTGCTTATTTAGCGGCGATTGAAGCCGATAAAGTCGCTGATAAATCCATTTATGCTGTCAAAACCGAACTTAAACAAAGCCGGAACCGTTTACAAGTCGGCGCAATATTGCGATCAGACGTGTTGTCGTTGGAAGTCAAGCTGGCCGAAGCGCAAGATAAAAAAATCCAAACCAGCAACGCCATTGCTATGGCCAAAGCCGGTTTGAAAAAGCTGCTGGGTTTAACCGCTCAGCAGTCCCTTTCTTTAGATACTGCCGAACACGGGCGACTGCCGGATAAGCAAAACAGCTTTGTTGAATTATTACAGCTGGCCGAACAAAACCGGCCGGAAGCCAAAGCTGCAAAAAAACAAATCGAAATCGCCGAACACAAGCTTAACGCCGCCAAAGGCGCGTATTTGCCAACAGCAGACGCCTATGTCGCCTATGGTTCAGACAGCAAAAATCTGGATTTCGACACCGGCAGCGATAATGTCAGCGCCGGGGTCACGGTACAAGTCAATTTGTTTTCCGGTTTCAGACAACAACAAAATATCAAGAAAGCCCAACAGCAACTCAGCATCGCCCGGAAAAACGCCGAGCAGATTCGCTTGCAAATCGAAAACGGGGTGAAAATTGCTCATCTGCGTCTGCAGGAAGCTTTGGCGCGGATTGACGTGACCACCGTTGCCGTCGAAGCGGCGGAAGAAGCTTTCAGGTTAGTCAGTGAGCAAAGAAAAGCCGGTGTTGTGACGGTAACCCGTTATCTTGAAGCGGAAGTCGCGCGTGATAAGTCTCATGCGCGACAAATAGCCGCTCGTTATGATGCTTTAAGGGCGGATGCGCAATTGCAGCGGGCGGTGGGGAGCTGGGAGAAATAATTACTTGTATTCCCAAATAAATTCATAATAAGTGCCGATTTTCGGAAAGGTTTCGATATATTGCGCCTGATTAAAATTATCCGCGTCTTGATGAGATGACATTTCAAGGACTTCTTCGGAAATTAAGCATAATAATTCAATCGTATCATCGTATTTGTATTTTCGGATGATAATGGGAGATAGATATTGAATTTCACTGTCCAATTGCCATTTCATGCGCAAAAGCTTGGTCGGTCGGGTGATGCTGAGGCGTGAAAGCGATAGGTTCTCATGGCCTTTAACACTGATTTTAACGGTGATGGTTTCATCCCGGCCGAAACTGCCGTGAACCGGTTTGATTGCCTGGCTGTAGCTGTGCCAGTTGTCTTCCAGACGAGTTGATTCCGCGCCTTCTGAATAAATGGCTATTTGTTCATCTTCACCGCTTTTCAGCAGATTGACAAACTCCGGCAGTAATGAGGTTCCGTATACTTCCAGCCCGTCTTCTTTGATTTGAGTAATGCCGGGAGAGCTGAAGCCGATCACATTTTGATAGTCCAGCTGCCATTGTTGGGTAGAGGATAACTGCCACCGGTATTCTTGCAGTAAGGTTTGGTAACCCGCTTCTTGAGCAGCGTTTTCAAATTCATCGCGTTGGGAAACGGAGATCGGCGCGCCGGGTTTTAAACGGGATATTAACCACTCGCCCGGTCTGGCGAAGCCGAAAGATTCAAACAGAAAGCAGAGATCAACAACGAATTTCATCCCCGGAACGTTAAGCATCGCCTGTGGGTTTTTGTTGGCGTAAAATTGCGGCGCAAGCTGGCCGAACCATAGAGTGACAAAAGCGCCCAAAAAACCCAGTTTGAGTAAAGTCAAATCCAGTAAGGGAAACCCCTTCAACAGGCTTGCCATATAATCCGGCAAATAGGCGACGGCATTAGGGAAGCTGGTGGACTGGGCTATCAGAAAGACCACAAAAATAACAAAAAATTGACGGCCGGCCAGATATTGTTGCGATTCGGACGTTGTTTTGGTTTGGTTTTGAATGTCTGTAGTGCGGGGGAATTCTTTCTCCAGTCCGGAAAGGTCTTTGGTTCTGAGCGATACGATAGATATCTGACTGCCTTCAAGCGCCGCCAGCAATAACATTAAGGCCAGGAAAATAGCCAGAACGGTTAACGGGGAAACGGCATATGTGATGGAGAGGTTTGATGCGCCGACGAGTATTAAATAAAGCAATGTAAAAATGGCAATCGGCGCCAGAATCACCGCAAACACGGTTGAAATGACATAGAGGACGATTGACCATAAGGACTTGCCCTGATTGGCCGGAATTTCAAAGCCCAGCTTTGTTTGCGCGGTTTCGGCCAGATTAATCAGCTCTTTGTTAAAGCGACCGATAGTTTCAGGTTGTTGGTAGACTTTTAATAACAACTTGCGTTGCTTTAGGGTTTTATGCGAAGGAGTCTCTGATAAAGGGGTGAGGAGAGAATAGGCCAATTCTTCGGAAATTTCATGGCGCAAAAGAAATTCTTTCAGTCGGCAAGCCAGCTTGTTCTTCATAAAGTGATGCTTTAAATTATTCGATAACCAATTTATTATTTTGAACGGTCGCCTCGGCGCCGTCTTCCCATTCTATTTCAAGCTTGAGTTTCAATTCTCCCCGGGGCAGTCTCTCATATCGAACCGTAAAAAGCGGTTGTTGTTGGGGGACAATATTGACATCGTTGATGGTCAGTTCCCCGTTTTCTTTTAACGCATGGCCGATTTTAATCAGTTGTTCGGCAATGTTTTCCAAGTTGTCGGTTTGTTCGCTATTGACCATCCATTTTTGAGAATGACCATGATGAGGCGGACGTCGTGGGGATGTCATACTAATTTACTCCTGTTGATTGTTTATCGGCGGTTAATAGCTGAAAAGGCGTTATTGCGCATATTGAACGAAAAATATCTTTTTTGCCGAGGCATAGTTTAGGGGGGATTTGTTATGATGGCATTATTGCCGACTCAAAAATCGGCAAGCCTTTAATATGCGTGTGAACGATTGAGATGGAATTCATTATTGAAGAAACAGCCTTGTTTTAACCGTTAAGTATAACGATTTGCTGATGGCCGCTGCAAGTGTTAACCGCTTGATGCAGCCAAAGACAGACTAAAGTCTGTCCTACATGAGCAGGTCGGACTTTAGTCCGACATCTGGGGCTGAGGATTTTATAGCGCACTGTTTTTGATCGATAAATAAATGCAATCGTGACCGCCCGCAGTAGAGATTGTAGCGTTAAATTGACAAAACAGGATTTAAGTATAGGTAAGTATATGCAACGTATTCCGGAACCGGAATTAATGGACGACGGCAGGCAGGCGGAAGCTTATGCCAATGCGGATTTTGAAGCGCAGCATAGCCGTATTGCGCCGTTAATGAAACGATTATTGAATTTGACGGATATAGAAGGCCATCTGCTGGATGTGGGTTGCGGGCCGGGCGATGTAACTTTTCGTTTGGCTAAAGCATTTCCGGGCGCATTCATAACCGCGATTGACGGCGCT
>SPJM01000019.1 GCA_006844585.1 Methylococcaceae bacterium
GCGCAATCGCGCCGCCGTCGATATTGAGTTTTGTTTCGGCTATCGGTAAATCGCGCAATACCGCTAAAGACTGGGCGGCAAAGGCCTCATTCAACTCGACCAAATCAATGTCGTTCAAGGCTAAATCAGCGCGTTGTAAGGCTTTATGCGTGGCTCCGATCGGGCCGATGCCCATTATTTCCGCCGCGCAGCCGGAAACCGCAAAGGATTTGATTCTAGCCATTTTGTTCAGACCATTGCGTTCGGCATATTGTTCGCTGCATACCAATACCGCCGCAGCGCCATCAGTTAACGGCGAAGAGGTGCCGGCAGTCACGCTGCCTTGTTTATCAAAAGCCGGTTTCAATTCCGCCAAGGTCTGTAAATCAGTATCCGGGCGAATGCAGCCGTCATTTTCCACAAGGCCGAAGTGGGGAGTATCAATAGCGATGATTTCATCATTGAAGCGGCATTGTTGTTGCGCAGCTGCCGCTTTTTGATGGCTGGCGACTGAAAAAGCCTCTTGCGCGCCACGTTCTATTTTGTATAGTTTGGCCAGGTTTTCAGCGGTTTCGCCCATGCCGAAATAGGCTTGCGGATAGTTTTCGTACAGTG
>SPJM01000190.1:0-14149 GCA_006844585.1 Methylococcaceae bacterium
ATATGACCTTGGGTTTGTCGGTCGTTTCGATATTGGTGACCCACTATTTTTCCATTCGGCACATAGGCCTTAAAGCTTATATGCAGAAGTGGCTGAGTTTGAAGATGTTCGGGGCTGCCTTGTTTATTGGGTTATTGGAGTTTGTCTCGGAAATCACCAAGGTGATGTCTTTATCTTTCCGCTTGTATGGTAATATTTTAGCCGGGAAGGTGTTGTTGAAAATGGCAAAGTCTGCATTTCCGTTTTTTTTACCATTGCCTTTCTATTTAATGGAGGTTATGGTTTCATTTATCCAGGCTGCGGTTTTTATGATGTTGACGTTGGTGTTCCTGATCTTGTTAAGCAGAAAAAGCGAACATTAAGCGTTATTGAACAATTTTATCTATTAAAAATTAATTTTACTTGAGGAGCACATAATGGAAGCAATTACACCGGCATTAGCGATTGGATTAGGGTCTTTTGCCCCTGCTGTGGCTATCGGATTGATGGGGATGAAGGCGATGGAGGCAATAGGCCGTAATCCTGAAGCGGCAGAGAAAATTTTACCCGTTATGCTGTTAGGCATGGCTTTTGCTGAAGCGATTGCGATTTATGCCTTGATTGTCGCGTTTACTTCTTAATAACTGAACGCTAGCTAATGGAAAAAATATTCACTGATTTTGGGGTAGACCCGCTGCTGATTTCAGCTCAGGCTGTGAATTTTTTAGTTCTGTTTTATATTCTGAAGCGCTTTTTGTTTAGGCCGCTATTAAAAATTATTGAAGAGCGACAAAAAGTCGTTCAGGATAGTTTGGATAATGCGGATAAAATTGAGCAACGGTTACAGACAGTAGAAAGTGAATCTGCTGAAAGGCTGGATGTGGTTTCCAAAAAAGCGCAGAAAATCATTGATAACGCCACGCTTGCTGCTGATGTCATTATCGAAAAAGCACATAAAAAAGCTGAATCTGACATAGAAAAGATGATTGTAGATGCGCAAAGGCATATCGCCGAAGAAAGGAAAACTATGCAAAAAGAGTTGCACCAGGAATTGGCGAAACTGGTCATTTTCGGGATAGAAAAAACCTCGTCCAAAATTGTTGATGATGAAGATCATAAAAAACTAATTGCTCAGCAGTGCGATGAACTATCAATGGAGAAAAGCGGTTAAAAGTTTTTTGCTATGGACTAAGATTAGCGGTTTTAGTTGAGTTTATTGGCTGTAATCGCTGTAGGGTACGCTTTGCGCACTATTAAACGGCACTCGGTAGGCGATGTGTACCCTACGTTTTCCAAGTCTTGGATTGCACTTTTATGTTTTTCTTACACAGTTCCAATAAAACTGAAAACCTGCTCTATCATTTACAAACAGTGGTTGAGACTGAGCCATTAAGCGACCCGTTTGCAGCAGAAGTTTTTTTAATTCAGAGCCAGGGCATGGAGCGTTGGCTGTCTCAACAAATGGCCTCGGCTTTTCAGGTTTGGGGACATTATCAATTTTTATTCCCAAGTAAATTCTTTGCCGAACTTGCTGACCGATTGCAAGCGAGTTTGGTCAGCGAGGCGTTTGACCGTCACTTGATGCTATGGCGTTTTGAAGCCGCGCTGCGTGATTTGGATGAGGATGCGTTTGATCCGTTAAATGCTTATCTTCAAGGTGATGAGCTGGATATTAAGCGTTTTCAGTTGGCGCGACAATTAGCGAAGATTTACGATCAATACCAAATGATGCGCCCGCAAATGTTAACCGTTTGGCAACAGGGCGAATTACTTTACCACACTGAAACCGAGCGTTGGCAGGCTGCGCTGTGGCGCAAAATCACTCAAAATGTCAATGAGCGACATCGCGGCGAATTGTTTTTACAGGTGATTGCGCGGCTGAAGCAGACAGAAGCTGGGCAATTAAACGCGGAATTGCCGCAAAGGTTATCGGTATTCGGCATTAACAGTATGCCGCCTTTATTATTAAACTTTTTACAAGCTTTATCTCAGCATTGTGATGTTCATTTTTATTTATTGAATCCGGCTCAGGAATATTGGGCGGATTTACCGGCGCGTAAAATGCTGGATGCCGATGAAACCGTTGACGCTCATCCGCTATTGGCTGCATTGGGTCAGCAAGGTCGTGAATTTCAGCAAATGCTGCTGGAACAAGTCAGCTTTGAATTGGAATTTGACAGTTTTGAAGAAAGCGCAGCGCTGAACAATTTGCAGCAATTGCAAAACGATTTATTAGCTAATCGCAGACCTCAGTTGGCCTTATCTGATGATGGTTCAATCAGGATTAATGCTTGCCATTCGCGAATGCGTGAAGTGCAAGTGGTGAAAAGTCAGTTGTTATCCGCATTGGAGGCGGATTCGGATTTACAATTGCGCGATATTGTCGTCATGGCGCCGGATATTCAACAATATGAACCGTATATCGCCGCCGTATTCGATGATATTCAACATGCAATTGCGGATCGTAGTTTGCAATTGAGCAACCGCGCGTTAGAAGTGTTTCTGCGGTTTTTGCAAGTCAGCCAAAGTCGTTTTGGCTGGCAAGCTGTTTTGGATATTTTGGAACACCCGCTTGTTCATCCTAATTTTGATCTGCAAGCACAGGATTTGGAGTTAATTGCCTATTGGGTGGCTGAAACGCGGGTGCGCTGGGGGCAATCGGCTGAACATAAAGAACGTTTGGAACTGCCGCCTTTGCAGGCCAATACCTGGCAAGCGGCGATGGAAAGGTTGTTGATGGGTTATGCGGTTGCCGGGGATGATCAATTTGTTGCCGAGGTTTTGCCGTTTTCAGCAATAGAAGGTTCCTCTGCTGCGGCGCTGGGTGGTTTGTATGATTTTTTACAATTACTGTTCAAGGCCGAAGAAGTGTTCAGAGGCAACACTGATCTGGCGCAATGGAGTGAGTTGTTGCTGGATTACAGTCAACGCTTATTAACCCAAACGGAATCCATTGAATTACAACAACTCAATGAATTGCTGCTTGAATTAAGTGATAAAAACAGTCTTGTTCATCAGCACCCGGTTAGCTTAACGGTGATTATTCAATGGCTGGAGAGCCGTGTTTCAGAGACTAAGTCATCGAACGGGTTTTTACGCGGTCAACTGACTTTTTGTTCTATGCTGCCAATGCGTTCGATTCCATTTAAAGTGATTGCGTTAATGGGCATGAATGAAGGCGAATTCCCCAGTCGGGATTATTATCCGACCTTTGATTTAATGGGCGCGCATTATCAATTAGGCGATCGTTCCCAACGCGCTGATGATCGCTATCAATTTTTGGAAATTTTGCTATCCACCCAACAACAATTAATTATCAGCTATATAGGGCAATCTATTCGCGACAATAGTGAAATCCCGCCTTCGGTCATTATCAGCGAAATGCTGGATGTGTTGGGTCAGGACTATCAATTGGATGAGTTGATTATTAAACATCCGCTGCAAGCCTTTAGCCAGCGTTATTTTAATCAACAAGAGCCGCAATTGTGGAGTTATAGCCAAAACGATTGCGAAACCGCCCGGCAATTACAACAGCCTAAACAGGAGGCTGAATTTTGGTGGCGGGAAACTCTTGAGAAAAAGCCGGAAAACATCATCGAGATCAGTGAATTGATGCGTTTTTTCAATCACCCGCAACGCTATTTTTTACGCCATCAATTGGATTTGAAATTTTTCGACGCTGCCTCCTCTATAGAAGAACGCGAACCCTTTGCGCTGGAATTTCCAGATAACTATCAAATTCCTCAGCTTTGGATTGAGCGACAATTAAATCGCCAGGACTTAGCCTTAGATTTATTGACAGCGGAAGGTAAATGGCCGCAGGGCGCTCCGGGGCAGCGTTTGTATGACAGTGAAAAGCAGGATATTGAAGAATTTACTGAACAAATACAGCAGCTTGATTTAGGCGAACGCTTAGCCGACCAGTTTGTAGAATTTAATTTAGAGGAGTTCACTGTAGCCGGAACATTAGCGGATTGTTACCAACGGGGTGTGTTGCGCTATCGCTATGCCGATGCTAAAGGCAAAGACTTTTTTGCCGCCTGGTTACAGCACTTATTAAGTAACCAAGTATCGCCTCAGCATAGTTACTTTATCGCTAAGGACAGGCAATGGCATTTTCTGCCGGAAGACAGCCAAGCAAGCGATTTAACGGCATTGCTCAGGCTGTATCAACAGGGGTTGCAATCTCCGATGAGTTTTTTTGTTGAGCCGGCTTTTGCTTATATACAGAAAAAAATTAAAGCCGAGCAAAGCAGCCGGACGACATCGCCGCCTTTAGCCGATGCCCAGCAAGCTTTGCAGAAAATGTGGGAATATGACAAGGAAATTCGCTTGTTGTTTCCTCAAGCTGAAATGCTCGACGATTATCCGGATGAGTCTTTCGGGGCGCAAACCGAAGCCTTGTTGGCGACCATTTGGAGGGCGGTTAATGATCGAACAATTTAACGCGGCCGATACCGAACTCACAACCGGGATTAATTTGATCGAAGCCAGCGCCGGCACGGGAAAAACTTATACCATCGCACTGCTGGTTTTGCGTTTCATTGTCGAAAAGCAAATGCAGATCGATCAATTATTGATTGTGACCTTTACCAATGCGGCGACGGATGAATTAAAAGCCAGAATTCGGCAGCGCTTGGCGGACGCGCGCTTGTGTTTGAGCGGTGCGGGAGAAGGCGACGCAGTGGTCAGCGAATGGCTGAATTCCTTGGCAATGGAAAAGGCGGATATTAAGCAATGCATTGATAACGCTCTGCTGGAAATTGACCAGGCTGAAATTACCACCATTCATGGGTTTTGTCAGCGGGCATTAAACGAACATGCGCTGGAAAGCGGTCAGTTATTCGATTGCGAACTGAGCGGCGATATTTCCGCTATTCAACAAGCTTGCGCCGATGATTATTGGCGCAGGTGGCTGTATCAATGCGATAGTCGTTTTGCGGCGATATTGATGGCCGAATTCAAAACGCCTGCCGACTTGCTGGGAACGGTTGTCGCGGTTTCGCCTCATGAAAAAGTCTACCCGGAGGCTGAAGACTTGTCGACGCTTGCCAGGCAATTGGATCAGATCATCACTGAATTGCAGCCCTTATGGCGCAAGCATGGCGCAGCTACGCTGGAAAAAATTCAGACGGGTAAATTTAAAAAAGACATCATCGCCTTTGCCGAACAAGCGCAAACGAAAATTGGCGACTGGTTAAACGGTGAGAGCGATACGCCGCCGGAATGCGAATGGCTAACCGAACAAGGATTGTTGAACAATCTAAACGGCAATAAATTGAGAGGCGAAGAAAAAAAACAGCTTTACTTACAGGAACTCGATATAACTCTTTGTCCGTTTTTTGAGCAGTTGGAAGCGATAATCCAGCGAATTCAACTGGCTTTTCGACGCGGACTGCTGGAGGCTTTGCGTAGCGAAGTCGATACGGTGATGCGCAAGCAAAATGTGATGTCCTTTGATGACCTGATTGGCCGCTTGGCGGAAGCGCTCAATGGTGAAAAAGGACGATTTTTGAGCGAAGCCTTACAGCAGCGTTATCAGACTGCATTAATCGACGAATTTCAAGATACCGACAGCAATCAATGGGCTATTTTTTCAACCTTGTTTAGCGGCGGACAACATTATTTATATTTAATCGGCGACCCCAAGCAAGCCATTTATAAATTTCGCGGCGCCGATATCGCCTCTTATTTCGCCGCCCAGCAACAAGCGCAGCATCACTTTACTTTGGCTAACAATTGGCGTTCTCATCCGGGTTTGGTGGATGGCGTTAATCAGTTGTTTAAGCGTCAACAAGCTTTTTATTCGCCCGAACTGGCGTTTTATCCGGTTAACGCGGCCATGCATAAGGATGACGGGGCGTTATGGTCGGCGCAGCAAGCGGTGACGCCGTTACAATTGATCCAGCTTGATGCGTTTTCGGAAAAAACGTCTCATTGGAAGGCAAAAGAAGCTAAGTCACAGATTACCATTGCCGTCGTTGATCAAATCGTCAAACTGCTGAATCAGGATTATCGCGTTCAAAAATCTGATGACAGCCGCCCTGTTAAGCCGCAAGATATTGCTATTTTAGTCAGAGATAATGAAAGCGCCCGGCTGTATAAACAAGCTTTATTGTCTGTCGGTGCGCCTTCGGTGATTAACCAGAAACAATCGGTATTTGCGACTGAGCAAGCGCAGCAACTTTATCAGCTTTTGCAAGCGATTGTGTATGCGGGCGATGCGGACTTATTGAAACAAGCATTGACAGTTCCTTGGTTCGGCATAGACGGGAGACAGCTTTACGGATTAGTCCGGGATGATTCGGCAATGGCTGAATGGATGCAGCGGTTTATGGTTTATCAACAGCGCTGGCGGGAAAAAGGCTTGTTAAGCATGATGTTGGCGTTGTTCGAAGAACATCAACTGGAAAAGAGACTGGCTGGAGATATGTCTGGCGAACGTTTGATCAGCAATTTACAGCAATTAATCGAATTATTGCAACAAGCGATTTTGGAGCATCAGTTGGGCATGAACAAAGCGCTGGACTGGTTGAACCAAGCGGTATTGAACAGTCAAACAGTGGCTTCGGATGAGCAGCAAATGCGTTTGGAAAGCGATGCGGCGGCGGTGAGCATCATCACTCTGCATAGCGCCAAGGGCTTGGAGTATCCGATTGTCTTCTGTCCGGATTTATGGCGCAGAAGTAATCGTTTAAATTTGGAAAAAAAGCTTATTAAATGCCATCAGCAGGGCGCAATGATAGCTGATTTAGGTTCGGAAGATTTTGAAAAGCGGCGGCAAATCGCTTTGCAGGAAGAGCTGGCGGAAGATATTCGGCTGTTTTATGTCGCCGTCACCCGGGCAAAATATGTTTGCTATTTATATTGGGCGAATGTACGCACGCAAAAGCAGGCGAATCAATCGGCAATGGCTTATCTTTTGCAATTTGCAGAGGCCGATCATAAGGAACAAGTTCAACGATTAACTGAATTGGCGAGCGATAGCGATGATGCCATAGCACATCATTTATTGGATCAGGAGATTGCCCTCTCCGAAACTTATCAACAAACGTTTTCAAATAGAACCCTGACGGCGCGACAAAAGCAAAGAAAGTTGTATAGCATTTGGCAAATGAGCAGTTATACCGCCTTATCGGCGCTCAGCCATGATGATGCGCCTGAATTGCCTGAAACTAAAGCCGACGAGCAGCCTTTAGTCGTAACTGATGAAGCGGAAGAAACGGAAGGCTTGCCGAAGGGAGCGGCCACCGGTAATGCCTTACACCAAATACTGGAAGACATCAGTTTTCAAAAATTGGCAATAGGCGGGTTGGATGCAGACTATCGGGCAAAAGTTTGCACGCGCTATGGTTTAGCGGTTGATAGGCCTGAGTTGATAGATCAGATGCTGGAGCAATCTGTTAACACGCCGCTAGCGGAAGACTCAGGGTTTGCGCTTAAAGACCTGGACGAAAAACAATGTTTGAAAGAAATGCCGTTTTATTTATCAATGAAAACCGTGGATGTTTCCGGCATTAATAGCATCCTGCAAGACTGTCCGGCTTTTAAACCGCTAAACGCTAAGCAAATGAGCGGCTATCTCACCGGGTTTATTGATCTGATTTGTTGTTATCATGGCCGTTATTATGTGATGGATTATAAATCCAATAGTTTGCAGAACTATCAGGCCGAAAGTTTAACCGAGGCGATGCGCGAACATAATTATGGTCTGCAATATTGGCTTTACACCTTGGTTTTACACCGTCATTTGCAAAATCGTTTGCCCAGCTATGATTATCAACAACACTTCGGCGGCGTAAAATATTTGTTTTTACGCGGCATGGAGGCAGAGCAGGCGGGCAGCGGGGTGTATCAAGACAAACCTGGATTGGAGAAATTGCAGGCGTTGGCTGATTTGTTTTTTTGATGCATTATGAAGTTTTTCTTGCTATTGCTTCAAATAGCCGATCTTTTGGGCGATTGTTCCTCTTTCGCATATTCTTATCAAAAATAGCAGAATGGAAATTCGGGCGCCTGGTTTTTTTATCGTACAACCGAGTTTTTCGACGATGCAGTCCGTCAGTTTGATTTCTTCTTGTTGAGCCTGTACATCCAACGGCGCTAGACGAACAGCGAAGTTCCAGGCAAATTGCCGCGCTGTTTCCATACTAAAACCAATGATTTTTTCATCCAGCCTGCCGAAAATTCGAGTAACCCAGGCTAATGGCGGCCAAATTTCGGCCAGATCTGTTTCCACTTGTCCTGTTAAGTCGGCCAGAATTTCATTGATCTTGTCAAAATCGTTTTTTAAAGATGGCAGTTGATTACCGGGACTGGTGCGCGCGGCGGCTATGCCTAAATCCAGATTGATGTGAGCGTTCATACCCAACAATAAATGCTGAAGCACCAGTGGCCGCCAGAGCGGAATTGCGCTGAATGCGACAGCCCAGGATTTTGTTATGGCTTGTTTGTTTTGGTCTTGCTGATAAGCCAGTAAATAGTGGTTGGCAAAAATTACATCAAAGCGTTCCATGCGTGGACCATCTTCGAATTCGCCTTGCTCAATGGCTTCTTTAACCGCCACAGTTACCTTTCTATACAAGGCTGGAAAATATCCCGCCTGACTATTATTGGTTTCGCTATGCTGGATGATGTTATCCAGTTCTTGTATAACTTCATCAATCGTATCTGCCTGCATTTTGAACTCCAGATTGAATTAACGTTATGACTCATCATACAGAAAAAGGTGGGTTTTGAAAAATAGGCAGATATTTGATTGGGTATCATATGCCATGTTTGATATTATGCATGGCTTTGCTTTTGAACGTCATAAATTATTTTTTGTAATAATTTGATCCAGCGGTTTGGGCTTTCCAATAAAATATCCTTGCGCGTAATCTACGCCTAATTGCATTAAATGCTCTAAAATTTCTGCCGATTCTACAAATTCCGCAATGGTTTTTTTACCCATGACCAGGCCGATTTCATTGATCTATTTCACCATCGTCAAGTCAATTGCCAAGATCCTAAATCGCTGTTTTGGGCGTGGAAACAGCGATTTTGGGAGGAAGGTATTGGTGAGTGTCTATTGCGTTATATTATCTTCAATAATTTCAAAGCTATGAGTGATTTCGACGGCTTTGCTTAGCATAATGGATGCGGAGCAATACTTTTCGGCTGATAATTTTACCGCTCGTTCGACTGCCGAGGCCTTCAGGTTTTCGCCCAGTACTTTAAAATGTAGGTGTATTTTGCTAAATACACTGGGAACGGCATCGACGCGCTCGGCGCTGATTTCTGCTGTGCAATCGGTAACAGCGTGACGACCCTTTTGTAAAATTTCGATGACATCAAAGGAGGAGCAGCCGCCTACGCCGAGTAATATCATTTCCATCGGGCGTACGCCCATATTGCGGCCGCCGTGATCTGGCGGGCCGTCCATGACGATGGCGTGACCGCTGCCGGATTCACCGACAAACATACGTCCGTCCACCCACTTTACTGTTGCTTTCATGCTCTTTCTCGTCAATAAAAAGAATTATTTTACAATGAAGGGGCGGGAAATTTAGATTTTTTGAAAAAAATTTTATATCTGGTTTAGAATATAAGTAATAATTTTGAGCTGGTTCTCATAATACAGACGGAAAAGGATAGGAAATCTATGGCGCTAATAACTGATAATATGATAAATAATGAAGCCTTGGATCAATTTTTACGACTTTGCCATACGCGCACGTATCCGGCTAAGGTTACGATTATCCATCCGGGGGATGTTGGGGATAAATTATTGTTTATCCTGGATGGCTCTGTCAGCGTTAGCGTTGAGGATCAGGATGGACGCGAGTTGATTCTGGCTTATTTAAACAAACATGAGTTTATCGGTGAAATCGGCGTTTTTAAAGGCCCGGAGATCAGAACGGTAACTGTTAAAACGCGCAGTAAGTGCCAATTGGCGGAAATTGCTTATGATCGTTTTAATCAAAGCTTAAAGCGCGAACTGAAAGAGTATGCGCCGGAAATTTTATCTATGCTGGGCGAGCAGATTTCAGCCAGATTATTGATTACCAGTCGGAAATACCGGGATTTGGCGTTTATGGATGTTGAAGGCCGCATCGCCCGAACGTTGCTGGATTTGGCTAAAGAGCCGGATGCTATCACCCATCCGGATGGCATGCAGATTCACATTACCCGTCAGGAAATCGGCCGCATTGTCGGTTGTTCCAGAGAAATGGCCGGCAGGGTGTTAAAAGAGCTGGAAGATAAAAAGTTAATAACCGCGCATGGTAAAACTATCGTTGTGTTTGGAACGCGCTGATTTGTTATAGAGTGATGTCAGAAAATCTTTCTTGTTTATGCGGTTCGGATTTGTTGCCGAATCAATGTTGTTCTTTATTTCATTCAGGCGAAGAAAATGCGGATACAGCGGAAAAGCTGATGCGTTCGCGTTTTACCGCTTATGCGCAGCAAAACGAAAGTTATTTGTTGAACACTTGGGATGGCGGTAAAAGACCTGAATATATTGATTTTTCCCAAGAAGGAAATGTAATTTGGCAACGTCTGGAAATTGTCGGCAAGAAAAAAGGCGGCGCCAAGGATAGTAAAGGCATTGTCGAATTCAAAGCTTTTTATCGTTTAGACGGTGAGGATTATTTAATGCACGAAATCAGCCGTTTCGTTAAAAAACAAGGCGAATGGTTTTATCTGGACGGTATGGTGAAGTCGGTCGGAAAAGTGAATAATCAAACCAATTTGGGGAAAAATGCGCCGTGTTCTTGCGGCAGCGGGAAGAAATTTAAGCGTTGTTGCGGCGCGTAAATTAATTATACTTGGGCGCTTATGTAGGTGCGGATTTATCCGCATGGCGCGAATATCCTCAAGGGCGCAAGTGGATACGCACCTACATTATCGTTGTGTTTGATTTATTTCATCCTCAGTGCTAAACAAATTTAGGAACGGGGATAAAATTCACGTTCCTTACCAAGTACCGCTATTTTCCATGGATGCCCAAGGTTCCGCAGGCTCCAGTCTGCCCCCTTTTTGCAAAAGCTCGATAGAGATGTTGTCGGGGGAACGAATAAAAGCCATCCAGCCATCGCGAGGCGGTCGGTTAATCGTGACGCCGCCATCCAGTAGTTTTTGACAGGCGGCGTAAATATCATCGACTTCATAAGCCAAGTGGCCGAAATTGCGACCGCCGTCGTAATCTTCCGGGTCCCAGTTGTAGGTGAGTTCCAGTTCCGGCGATTCACTCGCGACCGCACGCTCTTTATCGGTCGGCGCCGCTAAATATATCAGGCTGAAGCGGCCTTCTTCATAATCCATCCGGCGGGTTTGCAGCAAACCCAGTTTATTACAATAAAAATCCAGAGAAGCCTCCAGATCTTTTACTCTGACCATTGTATGTAAGTAGCGCATAATTTAATTGATGATTCAAAAGGGTTATTATGGTGCAAATAAGTGGGCGAAACAAGTTGCTCAAACATTGCTTTCATTACTGGATTATTCGCCATACAATAAGCCTTCAATAATTTTACATGCTAACTATAGTTGAGGGACTATGACTGAATATCCGGAAAAAACTTGTGAGATAGATCGTTTAATTCGTCATCCGAAATTGGTGGAAGCGGCTTTGAAAGGCCAAAAAACCCAGCAACGCCGTGATGGTTTATATGCTTACCCCGATGAAAAGTTTGAGCTGGAGGGCGTGAGCTTTACGGTGACCAGTGTGGAAAGAAAAAAGCTGGGCGAGATGACAGAGCAAGACGCTCAAGCCGAAGGCTATCCCAATCTCGAATTTTACAAAAATTTAATTTTAAAAATGCATCCGGGTATGAGCTGGGAAGATGAAAGTCTGGTTTGGGTGCATAGCTTCAAGCGCGATGAATAACGCCTTTTTCGGCCATATTCATTAATATTTCCAGGCCGCTCTCCTTGAATTTTTGAGGGTCCGGGTGGCCTGATTCTTCCGCTAAGCATTGCAGGCAGTGATCCGCGCTTGCGCCCTTATTTTCATCAATGATTTGTAATAAGCGAAAAGTGATGGCGTTGATTTTTAAAAATAAAATTTGATGCTCATCATTTCGATATACCACCAGAAAAGTGGGCTGCTCAGGTGGGCTTAGCGGCAGCAAGTCCGGCGATATTTGTTCCACCGGGTATTGATAAGCCAAAGGCCAGGCCAGATCGGATAAAGCGAGTGGTTGTTGTGCGAGGGAAGCGATAAACTCCAAATCTATTGGGGTGTCCTCAACTTGGGCGATGGACAGTGCAAATTCAACCCATTCATAGTGCGCCAGTTCCAGTAAGAAGGGAAAATCTTCTTTATTCTTTCTTTCATTTTCCAAAAAGCCGATAAATTCTTCAGCAATTTCAGAAAAATAAGGCGTTTCGTTTTTATGCTTGGAAAAGAAATCCTGGGCTAAGGCATGCCATTCCTGCTCAGTATGAATTTTTTTTAATACCGGAAAGTTGCTGCTCAGAAATCCTTCAACATTATTGAAGAACAGCTCTCGATACATTTCCATTCGCTTGGTCGGAACATCACTCGGTTTCGGGTTATTGTTCGGGTCACGGATGTAAGCAGCGAATTCCGCCTGTTTTAACTTAAAATCGACTTTAGGCTGAGCGCTGTTCATGTTGGGTCTTCCAGGCTTTTTGTATGGTGATGATGCCGTCTACTTCTTCCACTAATTCGGCTAACGGCGGAATATTGAAGTCGCGTTCTAATAAAGTCGGGAACACTCCGAATAATTCATAAGCTTTGCCCAGTAAATTCCAAACCGGATCAATGACTTCGGCGCCGTGGGTATCGACTAAAAAATCTTCATCTTCAACGTAATGACCGGCCATATGCGCATAGGCGATGCGATCCGCCGGGACGGCGCGTAAAAAAGTTTCCGCATCGTAACCATGATTAACGCTATTGACGAAAATATTATTGATGTCCAGCAACACGTCGCAATCGGCCTCGGCTACGACGGCGTTAAAAAACGCGATCTCATCCATTTCCTGACCGGGCGCGGCATAATAAGAGACATTTTCCAAAGCAATTTTATGTTCCAGAATGTCTTGTACGCGTTGGATGCGCTTGGCGACATGAGTTACGGCTTCTTCGGTAAAAGGTATCGGCATCAAATCATAGAGGTGGCCGTTTTGGCTGCAATAGCTCAAGTGTTCGCTGTAAAATTTGATTTGGTGTTGTTGCATGAACTTTTTGACTTCTCGAACAAACGCTTCGTCCAGCGGGTCTGTACTGCCCAATGACAATGAAAGACCATGACAAACGAAGTCAAAACGTTCGGTCATTTTCCTGAATTCTTTACCGAGCCGCCCGCCTATTGTTATCCAGTTTTCAGGCGCAACTTCATAAAAACCGACGTTTTCGGGAGGGTTTTGGTTAATTTCAGTGAGAAAAGTGCGGCGCAAACCTAAACCGGCTCCGTGAACAAGGTTTTGACAGGATTTCATAAAGTTCACCTTTTTATTATTGTTGCGGATGAAAGATAACGGTTTTGAAAACTATTGATTCTACCCGGATGATAAATGAATAACATTGATGTGGATAAATAAATGCGTGAAAAATTTGTATTGTAAACGGGTAAGACTTAGTTTTAATTATTGCTTGTTCCCATTGGGGACCAGCAGAGTGCGAGAATTGATGCAAGTCCGCCGTAATGTATTGATGAAATGGAGCGTCTAAAAGCGGAGTTCCCACGCGTAGAGACTGTGAAAGGATTTGATGTGGGTTGGGTACAACCTACATATTCATTATTTTTGAATGATGAGTGAATTCTTTCACAGTCTCGTAGCGTGTGAACAATAATTAAAAGAGTAACAAAATGTTACATGCCGCAAGCGCCTTCTTTGCCTTTCATTTTGCTACCGCATTTGCCTTCGTGTGATTTTTCCATACCACAGGCGCCTTCTTTACCTTTCATCATCGCGCCGCAAGCGTTTTCCATGCCTTTTTTCATTTTGTCTCCATCCATCATGGAGCCGCATTTACCCTCGCCGCATTTGCCCTCGGCGGATTTACCCATACCGCAAGCGCCTTCTTTGCCCTTCATCATCGCGCCGCAAGCGTTTTCCATGCCTTTTTTCATTTTGTCTCCATCCATCATGGAGCCGCATTTACCCTCGCCGCATTTGCCCTCGGCGGATTTACCCATACCGCAAGCGCCTTCTTTGC
>SPJM01000190.1:14170-52991 GCA_006844585.1 Methylococcaceae bacterium
TTTTCCATGCCTTTTTTCATTTTGTCTCCATCCATCATGGAGCCGCATTTACCCTCGCCGCATTTGCCCTCGGCGGATTTACCCATACCGCAAGCGCCTTCTTTGCCCTTCATCATCGCGCCGCAAGAGCTTTCCATGCCTTTTTTCATTTTGCCGCCCTTCATCATGCCGCCGCATTTACCTTCGCCGCATTTGCCCTCGGCGGATTTACCCATACCGCAAGCGCCTTCTTTGCCCTTCATCATCGCGCCGCAAGCGTTTTCCATGCCCTTTTTCATTTTGTCGCCATCCATCATGGAGCCGCATTTGCCTTCGCCGCAAGCTGCTTCTTTAGCGCCTTGATATTTTAAAACTTTATAGCCTTTGGGCTTGGTTGGATGCTTGTCGCCACATTTGCCTTCGCCGCAGGCGCCGTCGGCTTTTTTCATTTTAGCGCCGCATTTCATTTCCGAACCGGAGTCGGATTTTGCGATTTGCATGTATCCGTCAGAAAGTTCACTCATTGCAAACGGATCGCTTTCTGCATTGGCGACATTGGCGGTAAAGCTTGAGACAATAGCTGTTCCCATTGCAGCAACGATTGGTTTTTTAGTTATTTTTTTCATTTTGAACCTCTAAGATTGTGGATAGACAGATACCGCACGCATCCTTTGTGAATCAAGTATCAGGGGTTAATTATAAGAATGCTGAATGCCTCTCATTCTGGTTGCTTATGACTATACAGAAACCGATTTGTTCCATCCAGCTTTTTATCTGTTTTTTAGATGAGAAGTCGGCAATTCTGAAGATATGGGGAGCATGTTAATTGTTTTTTATTTCAGTATTGTTATTTTAACGCTGTGTTTTTCCCTCAAACGATTAATGATATGCTTTGAATATTATTTTATGTTCAAAATTACCCATGTTAATTGTTATATCTCCTGCCAAAACATTAGATTATGAAACGCCCCCGACAACACAGAATTATACGCAACCGGTTTATTTGGATCAGTCCGCAATATTGATTGAGCAATTAAGTGCTATGACAGATGCGCAAATCGCCAGTTTAATGAAGTTAAGCGATAAACTGGCGGGGCTGAATTTAGCGCGTTATCAGGCCTGGCGACAGCCGTTTACACAGGATAACGCTAAGCAAGCGGTTTTGGCTTTTAAAGGCGATGTTTATACCGGCTTGGATGCGGAAACTTTGAGTGACGATTCTTTACAATTTACCCAGCGACATTTGCGTATATTATCCGGTTTATACGGGATATTAAAACCATTGGATTTAATGCAGCCTTATCGTTTGGAAATGGGTACAAAATTGGCGAATGAACGCGGTAAAGATTTGTATCAGTTTTGGGGCGGTCAATTACGGGAAGCACTTGAAGCGGAACTTGCTGAACACGATGGCGTATTGATTAATTTGGCATCCAATGAGTATTTCAAGGTATTGCAGGAGAAACAGTTGAATGCAACGGTGGTGACGCCGGTTTTTAAAGATTTAAAAAACGGTCATTATAAAATCATTAGTTTTTACGCTAAAAAGGCCCGCGGATTAATGACGCGTTTCATCATTGATGAGCAAATTACAGAACCGGAAGCGATTAAGGGCTTTGATCGCGAAGGATACCGCTATAGTGAAGACATGAGCCAAAACAATCATTGGGTATTTATCCGAGATCATCAGCAATAAGGGAGGCGAAAAATGAAAACCGGATTTATCGGATTAGGCGCTATGGGAGTCGGCATGGTGCGCAATGTCGCTGCGGCGGGGCTGTTACAGGCGGTTTATAACCGCAGTTCTGAAAAAGCGGAAACTTTGGCGGCTGAATTGCAAGTGGCCTATTGTCAGAGCATTACAGATTTGGTCAGGCAAGTGGATGTGGTGTTACTCTGCGTTTCGGCAGACCAGGATGTTATTGCAGTTGTTGATGCCATTGCGAAAGTCATCAAACCAGGGGTGACGGTGGTTGATATGTCCACCGTAAGCAGCTCCACTGCACAGCAATGCTATGCTGTTTTGGCGGAAAAACAGGCGGCGTTTTTGGATGCGCCGGTTTCCGGAGGCGTGGAAGGTGCGCGAAAAGGCGTATTATCAATGATGGTCGGCGGCGATGAAGCAGCGTTAAATCAGGTGAGTCCGGTTTTACAAACCATGGCGGCGAAGATTACTTTTATGGGCGGCTCCGGTTCCGGGCAGGCGACTAAGGCGGTTAATCAAGTGATGGCGGCCGGCATTAATCAGGCGGTGACAGAAGCCTTAGCCTTTGCGCAGGCGCAAGGTTTGCCGATGCAAAAAGCGATACAAGTGATTGCAGGCGGCGCGGCTGGAAATTGGTTTCTTAGCCACCGTGGCGAAACGATGAGCGAGGGTATTTTTGAACCGGGATTTAAGTTGGCTTTACATCATAAGGATTTGGCGATATGTCATGATATGGCCGAACGCAGTCAATGTGCGATACCGTTAGCGGATCAAACAATGCAGGATTATCAGCAGTTAATGTCGGTCGGCTATGGCGATGAAGACATTTCGGCGCTGTTTCGTTTAAAGAGGAAGGATTGATGTTTTATTTAAAACGGCTTGCAAGGTTATGCGCTAAAACTTTCATTTTGTTTGCAGTGTCTATGTCGGCGATGGCGGAAATTAGTATTGCTGTTTTAGATTTTGAGTTAAAAGATTTAACATTAGCGCCGCGAATCCCTGCGGAGATTGAGCGCACGGCATCTATTAAACCTTTATTGGAAAAAGAATTAACCCGTCTGGGCTATCAAATCGTGCGGATTGATGCAGAAGCGCAAAAACAGGCGGATGCCGGAGTCGGCTATTTATTTGATCACAGCGATGCGGCGGCAAAACTGGCTGCTCAGTTTAATGCCGATTACATATTGGTAGGACGGCTACATAAACCGAGTTTTTTATTCGCTTATATGATGGGGCATTTAATACGCGCGGATGACGGAAAATTAATCGGCGATTTGATTGCTGAGGCTAAAGGGCCTAATAAGAAGTTGACGGTTAAAACGGTGGAAAGCTTGGCGGTGATGATTGATTCGGCGCTGAATAAATTACATTAAAGATAAATCAACCCCAGCTTTATTATTGTAGTGCGGTCAGTTTTTTAATTGTAAAAAGCTGTTTGGGATTAGGGTTGTTTATTGATGTACATGAATGTACAATCGATATTTTTAGATGATATAGGCGTGTTGAAATGATTACAGTTAATTTCACTGAATTTAGAAAAAACGCCTCAACTCTTTTTTCATCGGTTGAAGACGGAGAAACTATTGAAGTCATTCGTCATGGAAAAAAAATTGCTGAAATAATTCCTGCTAGCGAAGAACAGAAAAAATCGCCATCTTGGAAGAATCAAAGGATGAAATTAACGATTAAAGGCGAGAGTATCTCAAAAGTTATTATTGATGAAAGAATGTTGACCCAATGAAGGTGTTTTATGATTCCTCAGCATTTGTGAAGAAATTTGTAGAGGAGGAAGGAAGCGATAAAGTTGATGAATTTTGTCAAAAGGCTACCGATATTGGACTTAGCGTGATCTGTTTGCCTGAGATGTTTTCGGCGTTAAATCGAAAACTCAGAGAAAATAATTTGGCTTTAGAAGATTACCAAATCATCAAAAATCAAGTTTTTGATGATATTGAGGATATACACATTATTAATTTAGCGCCAACCGTAATACAGGGCGCCATTAATGCCTTAGAACAAAATAGCTTACGTTCACTAGATGCTTTACATATTGCCTGTGCTATCGTATGGGAAGCGGATTTATTTGTTTCATCGGATAAACGCCAAATTTTGGCGGCTGAAAATTTCGGCCTACAGGTAGAATATATCTGAGTTACAAAATGATGATTTAGATTATTTTCATTCCGAACGCAAAGCCTGTATAGGTTCCAACTTAGCGGCTTTAATTGCCGGCAACACCCCGGAGACAGCGCCGATCATTATTGAAATAATGAAGGCGGCGATGATGTAGAGCCAGGATAATGCCAGCGGTAAAGCGGGGATAGCCAGTTTGATGAGTTGGGTGACGGCGATGCCTAATGCTACGCCGCAAGCGCCCCCGGCCAGACTTAAAGCCAGTGCTTCGATTAAAAATAATTGAAAAATAGCGGTTTCCGATGCGCCTAGCGCGCGTAATAAGCCTATTTCGGCAACCCGTTCGGTAAGGGCGATCATCATAATGGTTAAAATGCCGACAGCGCCGACAAACAGCGAAATGCCGCCTAAGGCTGCAACCGATAAGGTTAGAATGTTCAGTATCGAGTTCAGGGTTTCCAGCATTTGGTCTTGGGTGATAATGGTGAAATCTTCCTGACCGTGACGGCGAATCAATGTTTGTTTGACTTGTTGTTCAATATCAGGCGAGGAGATTGTGCTTTTGTATAACACATTGATTTCCATCAGCCCCTCTCGGTTGAACATTTGTAAAGCTTTGCCGGTGGGAATATAAACCGTGTCGTCCATATCGAAACCTAAAAACTGGCCTTTGCTTGCCATCACGCCGACTACGCGATAGCGGTCTGCGCCGATGCGGACGCGCTGACCGAGCGGGCTTTGACGGGGAAACAATTCATCGCGGACTTTGCTGCCGAGCACCACCAGAGAACGAGGTTGTTTATCGCTGTCCTGAGAAAAAAAACGGCCTTGTTGTAATTGCATTTTCCAGACGGTGGGCATGGCTGAGCTGACGCCCAGAATGGTTGTTCGGCGTTGTTTTTTTTCGGTTTCGACTTTGGCGTTTCCCTGGACAATGGAAACTACGGCTCTTACATTAGCCATTTTCTCCAGGCTTAGCGCATCAGCTTGAGTTAGCGGGCGTACGGTGCTGATGGTGGCGCCCGACATGCCGAAGGTGGAGGTTTTGCCGGGATAAACGCCTAACAAATGACTGCCGAATTGGGTAAATTCCGCCAATACGAATTGATGCACCCCTTGGCCGATTGAGGTCAGTATCACGACTGAGGCAATACCGATAATCAAGCCCAGCGCGGTTAACGCCGATCTTAACGGGTGGCTGCGAATGGTTTGCGCGGAGAAGTGGAGTTGATCAAAAAAAAGCATGTTAATGCCTGTTCAATGCGGTGATTGGGTCAAGCGCGGCGGCTTTATAGGCGGGCATGACGCCAAAAACCAGAGCGGTAACAACAGCAATCAGCAGAGCCGCCAGTTGCGCCCAAAGCGGTAGTATGAAAGTAAAATCCGGATAGATAAGTTCGAGCAAATGGAGCGCCGCCTGGCCGGTCAGTATTCCGAGTACGGCGCCGGTTAAGGATAGCATGGCCGCTTCCGTTAAAAACAAGGCGAGAATTTGCCTGCGTCCCGCGCCCAAGGCTTTCAATAAACCGATTTCAGCGGTTCTTTGGGTGACGCTTACCAGCATGACATTCATAATCAATACCCCGGCGACAACCAGGCTGATGCCGGCGATGCCGGTTACCGCCAAGGTTAAGCTGAGTAAAATATCATTAAAAGTCTGCACGACGCTGTCTTGGGTGATAATCGTGATGTCATCTTCGCCTTCATGGCGAAGTTTTATGATTTTGCGGATTTGTTCACTCGCTTGATACATCGCTTGTTGCGATTTGGCTTCCGCCAGTATCCGGAATAAGGAATAGTTGTTGAACAGCATTTGCGCGGAAGCGATAGGGATGATGACGATTTCATCAAAACCGACGCCGACCGACTGGCCGGTATTGCCCAAGACGCCGATGACTCGATAACGCCGATCATTAATACGCAGCCATTCTCCTAAAGATTGGCGATTGGCGAATAATTCCTCTTTTATAGTTTGGCCGATCACGCAAACCGGCGCCGCTTTATCGAAATCCATAGTCGGGATAAATTGTCCCCGCGCTAAATCCAGATGCCGGACTTCTCTCAAGGCGGCGGAAGAGCCCATAATCGTGGCTTCGCGCTCCAATCCCGCCGTCGATACCGGCGCTGAGCCAATAGTAATCGGCGCGATGGCTTTCAGTAATGGGATTTGAGCAATTGCCTTGGCGTCATCCAGGGTTAAATCGCGTGGCGTTTCACCCAGCACCGGCGGTTGTCCGCCTACGGTTTCGGAGCGCCCGGGCATCATAATCAGCAAATTCGTTCCCAACGCTTGAAACTCACCGACGACAAAGCTGCGTGCGCTTTCTCCCAGCGCGGTGAGGATGCTGACTGAGCTGATCCCTATGGTCATTGCAATGATGATTAGCGTTGCCCGAAAGGGTTGGGCAAAGATGGTTTTCAGCGCTAATAGGAACAGGTCGCTGACGATCATTGCTCAACCAGGCGGCCGTCGGCCATATGCAATTGACGCTGAGCGCGTTGTCCCAGATCCGCGTCATGGGTGATGATGATTAAAGTAACGCCTTGTTGTTGGAGTTGTTCCAGCAGTTGTACGATTTCCCTACCGGAATGACTGTCCAGATTGCCGGTCGGTTCGTCGGCTAATAAAATCGCCGGTTGCATAATGGTTGCTCGGGCGATGGCGACGCGCTGTCGTTGGCCGCCGGAAAGTTGATTGGAGAGATGTTTGGCGCGTTCGCTTAATCCGACTTGCGACAAAGCTTGTTTTACTCTTGATTTACGTTGTTTAACGGGAATCCCGGCCAGCATCATCGGCAATTCAATATTTTCAGCGGCGGTCATGCGGGGGATTAAATGAAAAGATTGAAAAATGAAGCCGATGTTTTTGTTGCGAACTTGCGCCAATTGTTGGTCTTGAAGGCGGGTGACATCCTCGCCGTTCAAAAAATAGCGACCGGAAGTCGGTTGATCCATCAGCGAAATAATATTCAACAAAGTCGATTTTCCGGAGCCGGAAGGTCCCATGACCGAAATATATTCTCCGGCGTCGATCTCCAGATTAATATCATTGAGAGCTTGAACGGTTTGCTCGCCGACTTCAAAGCAACGGTTAATGTTTTCTAGCGCTATCATTCTATTTCAACCTGATGTCCGACTTCCAAATCTTCCAAGCCTATTGATAAAACAATTTGGTCGCCTGCTTGCAAGCCGGAAATCGCTTCAATAAAATTCCAGTTGCTCAGCCCTGCTTTGAATTTTCGGCGTTGTAATTGCTTATTCTCATCAATTAGCCAAACATAATGGTCTTCCATCACTGCTTCGGTCGGAATGCGTAAAACGTTTTCTTTGCGCTCCAGTAAAATTTCTATATCGGCGCTGTAGCCGGGGAGGAGTTCCGCTAAGTCTTTGGCGGCGGTCAGTTTGACTTCGACCTCTACTGTTCGCGCTTGTTTTTCACGCTCCAAAACATAAGGCGCGATGCGGCTGACTTGACCCGAACAACGTTTTTCGGCAAAGGCGTCCAGTGAAACGCAGGCCGACATACCGACTCGAATTTTGGCGGCGTCTACTTCATCAATTGGCGCGGAAACGGTTAAACAGCTGATGTCTAACAAATCGATAGGCGGCAGGGTGGGGATGCCGGGCGGAGAAGGCGTGACGAACTCGCCCAGTTCCGCGTTAATTTCGGCAATCACTCCCTCGAATGGCGCTTTGACGAGGGTTTTTTCCAGATTGGCTTCAGCAATCGATAATTGCGCTTGTTGTACGGTGATGGCTTGACGGCTGGCTCGGCAATGAGCTTGTTGGGCTTTAGCGTTGGTTTCGGCTTGATCTAAGCGATCTTCCGAAATGATTTGATTGTGTTTTTTTAATTTGGCCAAACGAATGGCTTCACGGCGTGCTCCGGCTGCGAGCAGACAAATTTGTTCGGCATTGGCTTGTTGAGCGATGACTTGTGCTTTTTCAAACTTCACCCTGGCTTTTAAATCCTCATTGCGGATTTCCATCAGTAGTTGGCGCTGTTTTACTCTTTCGCCTTCTTTGACGCGTAATTCAGCAAGTTGACCGGCCGCCGCCGGGGCAAGATAAGCGCGGCGACAGGCTTTAATGGTGCCGACTCGGGTGTTGGCCACGCTGGCGATTATTTCACCGCGATTAATTTGATGGGCCTTAACGGTGAGTGGTTTTGGTTGTGTGAAAAAATAGACGCCAAGAATGGCGGTCAGCAGTATAACCATGATCCACAATGAAGTCCGGCCGA
The DNA here is from genome assembly GCA_006844585.1 of Methylococcaceae bacterium. Classification (GTDB taxonomy): domain Bacteria; phylum Pseudomonadota; class Gammaproteobacteria; order Methylococcales; family Methylomonadaceae; genus Methylomarinum. The sequence continues at coordinate 22,231 of SPJM01000190.1, forward strand.
ATTGGGTGCGTTTATAAGAAAGCATCATTTTGGGTGGTTTTGGGGTTTGTGGAGAATTTACCAACATTTATAAGGATAATAACTTAAAATGATGATTTAAGACTGAATTTTGCCTGAAGAATTTTATGGTGACAGATTTTTCCCCGGCTTTAGGGCTGTATATACATATTCCCTGGTGCGTAAAAAAATGCCCATATTGTGATTTTAATTCCCATGCAGCAGACGGCGATATTCAGGAAATGCTTTATGTGGATGCCTTATTAAATGATTTACAACAGGATTTGAATCAATTTTTTTCGGCTGTTAATAAACCGAAGATCGATAGTATTTTTATTGGCGGCGGTACGCCCAGTTTGTTATCGCCTGAAGCTTATCGGCGTTTATTTGAAGGACTTCGAGACCACTTATTATTGGCGGATGGATTGGAAATAACGCTAGAAGCAAATCCGGGGACTTTTGAAAGCGCAAAATTTGCCGAATTTAACGCTCTGGGCATTAATCGATTATCAATAGGCGTACAGAGTTTCAATGATGATCATTTGCAGCAATTAGGGCGCATTCATAATGCGGAAGAAGCTGAGCGAGCGGTGGAGATTGCTTTTCAAGCCGGTTTCAGCAATATCAATGTGGATTTAATGTTTGGGTTACCTGAACAAAGCGTCAGTGATGCATTAATGGATATTGAGCGCGCCGTTGCATTAAAACCTGGTCATATCTCTTTTTATCAATTAACCATGGAGCCTAATACTTGGTTTTATAAATTTCCGCCGTCTTTGCCGGAAGATGATGAGATTTTCAATATGCAGGCGGTTTGTCAGGAAAAATTGGCCGAACAGGGATATTTACAATACGAAATTTCGGCTTATGCCCAAAATCAACAATATTGCCGACATAATCTCAATTATTGGCAATTCGGCGATTATTTAGGAATAGGCGCCGGGGCGCATGGAAAATTGTCATTACCGGATGGCGAGGGAATAATTAGAACCCTAAAGCATAAAAACCCGCTTCAATATCAGCAAGACCAGGCGACGAAAGTCAACCATATTGAAGATCGGCAATTACCGTTGGAATTTTTGATGAATCAACTGCGTTTGAAAAAAGGATTTCACTTGAATCATTTTTGTTTAATGACAGGGTTGAAAAAGTCCCGTTTAGAACCGGCGTTAACTGACTGCATTGAGGAGGGCTTATTGGTGAAGAATAATGAAAGGATTGTTTGTTCCGAACGAGGTTGGTATTTTCTGGACGAAATTTTGCAAAGATTCTTAGTATAATGCGCTTGCTGGAGTTATTCACTAAGAGCTCAATGTTATACTGTCTTTTTTAAAATAAATATTCTAATTATCAATGTGTTAGCGGTTTAGTCGCTATTCGCGCCTTTTGGATTTATTCATGCAAGCATATCAACAACAATTTATTCAGTTCGCTTTGGATTGCGGAGTTTTGAAATTCGGCGAATTTCAATTGAAGTCAGGCCGGGTCAGTCCCTATTTTTTTAACACCGGTTTGTTTAATACCGGCGCACAACTTGATAAACTAGGATCATTCTATGCGCAAGCATTGGCGGCGTCCCGATTGCAGGTTGATGTGCTATATGGTCCCGCGTATAAAGGGATCCCGTTGGTCAGCGCGGCGTCCATTGCGTATTCAAGGCTGGAAAAAGATATACCTTTTGCTTTTAATCGAAAAGAATCTAAAGATCATGGCGAAGGCGGCGTGATTGTCGGCTTTCCTTTGCAAGGTAAAGTGTTGATTTTAGATGATGTGATTACCGCCGGCACCTCCGTGCGAGAATCCGTAAAAATTATTAAGGATGCCGGGGCAGAGCCTGTTGGCGTATTGATTGCTTTAGACAGACAAGAGAAAGGTCAGAATGTGCTTTCTGCTGTGCAGGAAGTAGAGCAAAGCTACCAAATTCCGGTTATACCGATAATTTCATTAGCGGAAATCATTGAATTTTTAAAGATAAATCAGGATACATCTGCGGAAAAATTGAGAATTATCGAACAATATCGTCAAGAATATGGAATTTGAGTAAAAATTCTCACATCGTTACTGATTTTTTGGTCTACAATATTTGTGTATGCTTCAAGCGGCTATTGTTCTAGATGAGAAATAATATTTATCAAAGCGAACTAAGGAACGTGAATTTTATAACATCCGAAACTGACTTGTCTTTCTGTCCATCTTCGGTGTTGCGGAAACATTTACATAGCTTGCTATGCGTTTGTTTCCGCGACTCGGCAACTGCTCCATGCGTTGCTCTACCTCCTGCATCCTTGCAGTCGTTGAATATGAACAGAAAACCTGCGCTGGTTTCGGATGTTATTTTACCCCCGTTCCTGAACAAGATTAAGTGATCAGATAAAGGCGTGCCATGAGGAATCTGGAATTCAAAGAACAACTGCATGAATATTCACAATGGCGTGAAGATATTGTTCAGGCCATTGAAATGTTTAGGGAGTGGCGCGGCCGTTATAAATTTAATGACCCGCAAAGCACCGAAAAATTACTCAGCATCATGAGTAATTTACAATCCGACCAGATTACCTTGGCGTTCGCCGCTGAATTTTCCAGAGGTAAAACCGAACTCATTAATGCTTTGTTTTTTGCCGATACCGGGGTCAGGCTACTGCCTTCTTCACCGGGTAGAACGACCATGTCGCCGACGGAGATCTTTTGGGATGAAGAAGGCGGCAGTTATATTCGTTTATTGAATATAGAGAGTCGGTTAGAAGATATTTCCTTAATGGAGCATAAACAAAATCCGGATCGTTGGACTCAGGTCGATTTGGATTGCGAATCGCCTACCCAAATGCAAAAAGCTTTTAAAGAGCTGGTGGCGACCAAGCGCGTTTCCCGAAAAATGGCTGAAGATCTGGGGCTGTGGAGTGAACGTGAAGCGGCTGAGCAAGGCATAGTCAATCCCGATTCTGTTGAAATTCCTTGTTGGCGGCATGCTTTGATCAGTTTTCCGCAAACCTTGTTGAAAGAAGGCTTATGTATTTTGGATACGCCGGGCTTAAACGCTTTGGGAAGCGAGCCGGAATTGACGCTTAGTATGTTGCCGAATGCTCAAGCGATAATTTTTGTTTTGGCGGCCGATACCGGGGTGACTAAAAGCGATATGGAAATGTGGAAAAACCATGTTAATGTTTCCAGAGGCGCGAATAAACAAGGTTTGGCTGTGGTGATGAATAAAATCGATTCCATGTGGGACGATTTGGCGGGCGAAGACGGTTATGAAGAGTCTATCGAAAAGCAGATTAAATCGTCAGCGGATATATTGGGATTGGATAAATCGCGTATTTTTCCGGTTTCCGCGAAGCAGGGTTTGTTGGCGAAAGTGAAATCAGACAATGATTTGTTGGGAAAAAGTCGCTTGAATCTGTTGGAGCATTATTTATCCGAGGATATATTAAAGCAGCGACGTCAGATTTTGATGGATATTGTACAGAAAGATATCGGCTTTTTGGTCAATGAGTCGGTTGGCGTTTGTGATACCCGCCTGGAAAGTCTCGCCATGCAATTGGACGAGTTTCAAAAAGTCGATTTTGAAAACCAGGAAATGACCGGCAAATTGATGGCGGAAGCCAGGGATCAACAAAGCGCTTATCAAGCTAATGTAGAGAATTTTCAAGCCAGTCGTAAAGTATTCAGTGTGCAGGCGAAGATGCTGATTGACTCTTTCGCCAAAGATAAAGTTGATGATGTTATTCGCTCGGCAAGAATGGAAATGAAAAAGAGTCTGACCACATACGGTATGAAGCAAAATATTCGTAAGTTATTTGATGATTTGCGCGATTTATTGCAGGAGTCGGTGGATATGTCTAATGAAACTCGCCGACTGGTTAAAGCCATCCATAAGAAATTCCGTGATGAATATGGGTTTAAAGAAATAGAGCCGAAATTTTTCTCAATTAAGCAATACCAATTTGAATTAGAACAGATTTTTGAAGAAGGCGAGGCTTTTCGCAACAGTACAAAAACGACTATGACCGAGCAGAGCTTGGTTATCAATAAACTCTATAGCACTTTGATTTTTAATGCCCGCGATGTTTTAAACAGAGCGCACGAAGAAGCCGTTTCCTGGAGTGGTACGGTTTTGACGCCATTGATGCATCAGATTAAAAATCATAAAAAACAAATTGAAAGTAGATTGCAGATGCTGCGCAAAATTAATGAGTCTAAAGGCGATGTGACGGAAAATATTGCCCAACTGGAGCATGAGTTAAAATTATTAACGCAGCAGCGCAAAGAATTGAATTTAATTGTTAAAAATTTGCAGTATGAAGAGGATGTGCTAGAGGATGAAGCTGTTGTAAGTTAAAGCTCAAACGGCGCAAGTTCTTTAAATCTTGTTGAAAATCAAGTCCCACACCCCGTGACCCAGGCGCAATCCGCGCTTTTCAAATTTAGTGAGCGGGCGGTAGTCGGGTCTCTCGCAAAAGTCCTCGGTAACACTTTGGTTTTTCAGTTGATTGTTGGCTGAGAGAACTTTTAGCATGGCGCCTGCATAGTGCTCCCAGTCGGTGGCTGCGTGAAAATAGCCGCCTGTGATTAGCTTTTTATTCAATAATTCCATAAACGAAGGCCGAACGATGCGACGTTTGTGGTGCTTTCTTTTATGCCATGGGTCAGGGAAAAACAAATGAATGCCGCTTAAGCTATTGTCAGTAATATGTTTTTCTAACACTTCTATGGCGTCATGATGATAAATGCGCACATTATTAATGTTTTTTTGAGCCAGCAACATCATTAAATGTCCGACGCCAGGCCGGTGTACTTCGATACCGAGATAATTATTTTGTGGGTTGTTTTCCGCCATAGTCGCCAGCGCTTCACCATTCCCAAAACCGATTTCAACAATCAGCGGCGCATAATTCGGGTAGACCTGTTCGGGTTCAAATTTTTGTTGCGGATCCAGGCAATATTTATCCCAGTGCTGCTCCAATGCGGTTTTTTGGCCGACCGTTGCGCGGCCTTGCCGACGAATATAGCTGCGGATTTTGGAAGGGTCTATTCTTTCTGTTGTTTTCATTACTTTAATAACTGCTAATTCAGAGCGTTATTGAAATACAGAGATTAATCAAGTCGCCTTATTGGCGTGGGACGATGCAAATCAGATTTTCCTCAGACCTAAGTATGGAAAATCTGATTTATGGTGTACGTCAAATCAATATTGGCTGGTTTTGTAAACAGTATTCGAGATAATACTGAAAATTTGCCTATAAAAACAAACCGTCAATTGGCGATGAAGCCGAAGCAAAGCGCTTGCGCGGCATGCGCCCGGCCAAAAATGCCTCGCGCCCCGCCTGAATGCCTTTTTTCATGGCCGAGGCCATTAAAACAGGATCGTTAGCTGCAGCAATAGCTGTATTCATCAATACGCCGTCGCATCCCAGCTCCATTGCAATGGCGGCGTCTGAAGCGGTGCCGACGCCGGCGTCTACCAAAATGGGTACATTGGCGTTTTCAATAATGGTTAGAATATTGTAAGGGTTGCGGATGCCGAGGCCGGAGCCGATAGGCGCAGCTAAAGGCATAACCGCGACACAACCGATTTCTTCTAATCTTTTCGCAGCGATCGGGTCGTCATTGGTGTAAACCATGACATCAAAGCCGTCTTTAACCAGTTGTTCCGCCGCGCCGAAAGTTTCCGCGACATTGGGAAATAAAGTCTTTTGATCGGCTAAAACTTCCAATTTGACCAAATTATGACCACCCAGTAATTCTCTGCCCAGGCGGCAGGTTCTGACTGCATCCTCAGTGGTATAGCAACCGGCGGTATTAGGTAATATGGTATATTTGTCCGGCGATATGACATCCAGTAAATTAGGTTCATCGGCATTTTGTCCGATATTGGTGCGGCGAATGGCGACCGTAACAATTTCTGCGCCGCTTTTTTCAATCGCCATGCGGGTTTCTTCCATGTCTTTATATTTGCCGGTGCCGACTAATAAACGTGATGTGTACTGTTTGTCGGCGATGGCGAAAAAGTCATCTTGACCGCCGCCTATTGCCTGAACGATTTCTAGGCGGTCATTTTCTTCCAATTGTTGCGTTGCATGTTGATTGAAAGGCAAAATTTCTTTATTGAGTTCCACGGCAATACGTTTGCCGGATAATCCCATGTCGGCGATGACATCGGCGACTGCGGAGTTTTCGCGATATTCTTTGCTTTCCCCGTTAATTAAAATCTTCATTCTTCCACTCTGTTTTTTTCATTAACTGTGCGGCGCTTACGAACGCATGCAGCCAGGTTATTTAATAAATCGGCGGTATCTTCCCATGCCAGGCAGCTGTCGGTGATGCTTTGCCCATATACCAAAGCTTTGCCGTCAACAATGTCCTGGCGACCGGCTTTCAAATGACTTTCGACCATCGCGCCGATGATGCGGTTATCGCCTTGGGCGATTTGATCTCCGACATCTTCCGCCACCACTAATTGGCGTTGATACTGTTTTAAGCTGTTGGCATGACTGAAATCAATCATGATTTTTTGAGCCACACCGGCGTTTTGTAAGCCTTCCGCTACTTTTTCCACATTCACGGCGTCATAATTCGGCGCATCATTGCCGCCGCGTAAAATGATATGCGCATCTTCATTGCCGGTGGTGGAGAAGATGGCTGATTTTCCTTCTTTGGTGACTGATAAAAAGTGATGCGGACTCATCGCAGCGCCGATGGCATCAATGGCGATGCGGGTTGAGCCGTCTGTCGCATTTTTGAAGCCTACCGCGCAAGACATGCCGGACGCCAGTTCTCTATGGACTTGGCTTTCCGTCGTTCTAGCGCCGATTGCCCCCCAGGAAATTAAATCCGATACATATTGAGGAGTAATCAAGTCCAGGTATTCAGTGGCGGCGGGAATGCCCATGTTGTTAATATCCAACAAGAGTTGTCTCGCTATGCGCAGGCCTTTGTTGATATTAAAACTTGAGTTCAAGTCAGGATCGTTGATCAAACCTTTCCAGCCGACGGTGGTGCGGGGTTTTTCAAAATAAACCCGCATCACGATCATTAGCTCATCTTTCAATTGGTCTTTTGCTGTTTTCAGCTTTTGCGCATATTCGATAGCCGCTTGGGTATCATGGATTGAGCATGGGCCGACGATTACCAACAAGCGGTCATCCTCACCGCAAAGGATATTATGGATTTCGCCTCGGGCTTGCAGCGTGGTTTGGATGGATTGTTCCGTCATCGGAATTTCATCATGAATTTGTACGGGAGGCGTAACTTCCTGAGTACCGCAAATTCTTAAATCATCGGTGTTATCTTTACTGACCATGAGTGTGAAATATCAGTTATTATTTGGAAAATTATATTAAGCCTGTTATTTTAACTGTTTTGGCAAATGAATGTTATCAATATGTGATGCATGGAAGGCTTTATGTTAGTGTTTCTGGGCGGAAAGGATGTCAAACTTTTCATCTGTAGGGACGAAAAAACCGTTTCAATCAGTTTCTTCCATAGCGATCAACGTGTAAGATGACAATCTTGTAATTATTGCGTCACTGAATTGTTGGCCTTCGTTTGTTAATGTGATAATGGACTTTAGAAAATTTTAATGATGATGCGATCGACTAATTTAGCAAATACGCCTAAAGCTTGGCCGCTGGCGGCCCTGTTGGCAATCGGTTCTTTTTCCGGTTCGGCTTATTCCGAACCTTTGTCGCAAGCTATTAAAGTGGATTCTTCCACTAACAGCGCGGCGATAAAATCACAAAGAAAAATTGATGCGCTCAGCGATAAAACCCGCAAAATGTTGGATCAATATCGCTCCGCCACCCATCAGGCGGAAAGTTTGGCGACTTATAATCAACACTTGCAGGATTTGCTCAATTCGCAAGAATTGGAAAAGCAATCTTTACAGCAACAATTGACGGAAATAGAAACGACGCAAAGGGAAATTGTACCGTTAATTCTTAAGATGCTGGATAGTCTGGAGCAATTTGTGCGTCTGGATTTGCCCTTTTTGCCGGAGGAGCGTCGGCAACGCATCGATAAGCTTAAGTTGATGGTTAAAAGAGCAGATGTCAGTAATGCTGAGAAATATCGCCGAATATTGGAGGCTTTCCAAATTGAAAATGAATATGGGAATACCATCGAATCCTATCGGGCGGAATTAGAAATTGATAGTGTCAAAAATTCAGTCGACTTTTTGAGATTAGGACGGGTTGCTTTGTATTTTCAGCGTTTGGATGGCAGTGAAACCGGCTTTTGGGATAAAGAAAGCAAACAATGGCGGACTTTGCCCGTTGAATATCGTAATCCTGTTCGACAGGGTTTGCGCATTGCTCGCAAAGAAGCTGCGCCTGATTTATTAATATTGCCGATTCCGGCGGCGGAGGCGGCAAAATGAAATATTTATGGGTTGCCTTTATTGTATTGATCAGTCCCTTGTCATATGCGGAACACTTGGATTTGGATCAGCTGTTGCGGGAGGTTAAAAAATCGCAGGGACTGGAAGCCAAGATTAATCGCAGCCGCGAAGCAAAATTTCTGGCGGAAAAACAGCAGCAACAGCAGTTGTTGGGCGCAGCCCAGGCTGAATTCAATAAGCAGCAGCGCTTGAGTGAGCAATTGAAGGCGCATTTGGAAGAAAATGAGCAGTTGTTGGCTGATTTGGAAACCAACCTGAAAGAACAAAGCGGCGAACTGGGTGAATTATTTGGCGTGGCCAAGCAGGCTGCCGGTGATTTAAGAGCCGATTTTGATAATTCGATTATTTCTGCGCAAATTAGCGGACGCCAGCAGATGTTAAGCGGTTTAATCGACAGCAAAGCCTTGCCGAATATCAGCCAACTGGAAAAGTTATGGTTTATGATGCAGCAGGAAATGACCGAGTCGGGAAAGGTGGTTCATTATAATGCCAAAATTCAAGCGGCGTCCGGTGAGCCTCGCCAAACTGAAGTAGTCAGAATCGGCGCATTCAATTCTATCGCCGACGGGCGTTATTTGGAGTACTCTCGGGAGACCGGCGTTTTGACCGAGTTGCCCAGGCAACCGGAGAGTCAGTATCTGGATTTGGCGGAAAGTCTGCAAAAAGCCACCGAAGGACCGGTAAAAATGGCGATTGATCCGACCCGCGGGGTGATTTTGGCGATGTTGATTCAAACGCCGAATTTGCTGGAACGCGTTCATCAGGGCGGGGTGATTGGTTATATCATTATCGCAATGGGTATTGTCGGGTTTGTGTATGCCTTATGGCGGTTAATAGTTTTGACCCTGACCGGGCGCAAAATGAATAAGCAAAGCCAAACCGAACAGGTGACTGAAGACAACCCTTTGGGGCGAGTGATTGCCGCCGGTGAAGATGACAACGCCAGCGACTTGGAAACCTTGGAGTTGATGCTGGATGAGGCGATTACCCGTGAGGCGCCGGCATTGGAAAAAGGCTTGTCGATGATTAAATTATTGGCTGCTGTGGCGCCTTTATTAGGGTTGTTGGGCACCGTAACCGGCATGATCGCCACCTTTCAGTCGATCAGTTTGTTCGGCACCGGCGATCCCAAGTTGATGGCGAATGGTATTTCTCAAGCCTTGGTGACTACTATGTTAGGTTTGTGCATTGCGATTCCATTATTATTTCTACATAGTTTAATCGCTTCCCGCAGCCGTAATTTGGTGCAGATTTTGGATGAGCAATCTGCCGGTATTATTAGTCGGCGGGCGGGGAAATAATGGAACTATTGCTTGAGCAATTCAGCGGGATTCAACAGTTTTTTTCCGCAGGCGGCAATATTTTATGGCTGATTGCAGTATTGTCTTTGGCTTTATGGTGTTTGATTATTGAGCGCTTTTTGTTTTTCAAGTTCAATTATCCCCAGTTGAAACAACAGTGGTTGGAGCAATGGGGGCAACGGGATGATAAGGCTTCAATACATTCTCGAAGAATCCGGTCGCTGATTATTTCTGAGGCCAAAATCGCCATGCGGCAAAGTTTGGCGATTATCAAAATGTTGATTCGCTTATGTCCTTTAATGGGCTTGCTGGGCACTGTAAACGGCATGATCCATGTTTTCGATGTGATGGCGGTGACCGGCAACGGCAATGCCAGGGCGATGGCGGACGGGGTATCGCAAGCCACGATACCGACTATGGCGGGTATGGTGATCGCGATAGCCGGATTGTATTTTAGTCAATTGATTGAAGAAAGGGTGAATGATGAAACCCATCATCTGGCCGATTTGTTACAAAACCATTAATTATGAAACGTAGATCTAGCCGACATAGCGAAGAACAAACATCCGAGATCGATATGACGCCGATGTTGGATATCGTGTTTATCATGTTGATTTTTTTTATTGTCACCACCTCTTTTGTTAAAGAGTCGGGCATTGATGTCAATCGCCCCAGCGCACAAACAGCCACTCGTAAAGAACAAGGCAATATTATTGTCGGTATTAAAGCCAATGGCGATGTCTGGATAGATAAACGGCAGGTGGATATTCGCGCGGTGAGAGCCAATGTGGCGCGTTTGCATGCCGAACAGCCCTTAGGTTCAGTGGTTATAGCTGCGGATAAAGATACCCGTGTCAGCGTACTGACTAAAGTGATGGACCAGATTCGTATGGCGGGAATTACCAATGCTTCAATCGCAACAGAGACCGAATCACAGTGAAGCGATTGATTTTATCTTTGTTTTCCGGTCTGGTTATTTCGCTCGCTTTGTTTTGGTTAATGCAATTTATGATTGGTCAAAACCAGCAGCCTGTTCAGGTGACTGAAGAGTTGAGAATGACCGAGTTTGTGCGCTTGAAGCGTGAATCTCAGGTCAAAACGCGTGATCGCAAAGTACCCGAACCGCCGAAACCGGAAAAAAGGCCGCCGCCTAAGCCGCAAATGCATGTGCAGCAGACGAATGTTGCCAATGTCGCTGCGCCTGATCTGGATATGCCGACCTTGGATATTCCGATAGACAGCAGCCGTTTTGGCGGTTCAGCGTTATCCGGCATCAGCTTGGGCAGAGGGAAAGTCAGCACCAATGTGATTCCTTTGGTGCGGATACCGCCTCGATATCCGATGCGCGCCATGCGCCGAAAAATTGAAGGCTGGGTGAAAGTGGAATTTACCATTACTGAATCCGGGGCGGTGAAAGACGCTAAAGTGATTGAGTCTCATCCTTCCGACATCTTTAATCAGGCGGCTTTAAGGGCGATAGCCAAGTGGAAATTTAAGGCAAAAATCATCGATGGCGTCGCCTTTGAACAGAGAGCTGCGCAAATATTAAATTTCAAGTTATCAAAATGATACGAATATTGGTCATTCTTCTGAGTCTCAATTGTGCGGCGTTGGCTGCTCAGGAAAAAGCGCCGACTATTTCGCCGGGTTTGTATAAACGAATCAGTCAGGCTGAGAAGTTGATAGGAGAGAAATCTTATGCTTCGGCGGGAAGTAGTTTGCAGAAAGCATTGGCGGCAGTGGAAAAAGGTAGTTATGAGCATGCCGTCGTTTTGCGTTCTCTGACCACCCTGCACGCTGTCCAAGGACATTATGTGATGGCTGCGCAGAGCTTGAAAAAAGCGCTGGATTTGAATGTTCTGACGGCCAAACAACGGCAAGAGAGCCTGCTGAATTTGGGACAAATGTATCTGGCGACCCAGCAATACGCTAAAGCGGTTAAAGTATTGCAGCCGTGGACGGCGAGTAATAAGGCGGATGCTGAAATCAGCGCTCTATTAGCGAATGCGTATGCGCAATTAAAGCGTTATCGTCAGGCTGTTCCGCATATCAAGAAAGCTATCGCATTACGCAAAAAGCCGCCTGAAAACTGGTATCAGCTTAATTTGGCTTTGTATTATGAGCTGAATGATTATGCCTCCGCGAGTAAAATCCTCACTCGCTTGATACGCATTTATCCACATAAAAAAAGCTATTGGAATCAGTTGTCTTCAGCTTATCAACAATTAAAAAACTACAAAAAAGCGGTCAGCATTCAACATCTTGCTTATAAGAAAGGTTTGTTGAATAGCGAACGAGAGCTGATGGCGTTGATTAATTTGTTCGCTTATGTGGGTTCGCCTTACAAGGCGGGGCGCTTGCTGGAAGATTCGATAAAGAATAAAACTGTCGCTTACAATTCCAAAAACTGGGAAACATTAGCTCAGATTTGGCAGCAAGCGAAAGAATTCGATAAAGCAATTGGAGCATTGGAAAAGGCTTCTAAATTGAATGCCAAAGGACGCTTGTATCAACAATTGGGACAGATTTATATAGAGCAGGAAAAATGGCAAAAAGCGATTGCCGCATTTAATAATGCATTACAAAAAGGCGGTTTGAAAAAAATCGGTTCTATGCATTTATTAATGGGAATGAGTTATTTTGAATTAAATAATTTCACAAAAGCGCAAAGCGCTTTTCGCAAAGCTGCGCAATATCAGGCGCAAAAGAAAGCGGCGCTACAATGGTTGGATTACATCCGAAATAAAGGTTAGCGCCTCTTTTAAAATGATAGCGATACAAAATTAATTTGACTGTTGTTGTTTTCTTCTATATAAAAACTATACTAAGTTGATGCTTGTTTCGCGAATGATATGCGAAATGTGGATTAGGCGTTGAAAATTCAAATGAATTAATGAGGGACATAATGAAAAAAATAACAATAAACCTCTTGATATTCTGTATTGGATGGTTCTCTATGAATGCCGGAGCAAATACGGCGGCCATCAAGGCATATCATGATAGTCATCCGGGCAAGGGCAAATACGGGCATTTATGGGAGCCGATTCCGATTCAAAAATATTGGAATCCAAAGGATTTTTATACGCCGCCGACGACGGTTACCGGGGAATTTAAGCGTCAGGATTGCGTTAATTGCCATCAGGCGATCACGCCGGGCGCTTTTCACGCTTGGAAAGGCAGCGTACACGCTAATTTAAATGATTTGTTAAGCCTGTCGGCCGATGATGTGCGTGCTTATAAAAAAGATAAGCTGGCCAAAATCACTCAAAACCTGCGCAAAGCAGGGATTTTGAAGGGGCAAGATAAATTAACCGAGGTCAGTTGTATTGATTGTCATGGCAAAGTAGGCGGTTCTAGCATTCGACATGAACGTGATTTAAGAATGCCGGACCGGGCGGTTTGCGGAACTTGTCACCTTACCGAATTTACTGAAGCAGAATCGGAAAAGCAACAAACTTGGCCGCAGGAACAATGGGGGCAAGGGCATCCTTCCCATGCGGTTTCATGGAAGGCTAATGTCGAGAATGCGATTTGGGCGGGCATGGCGGAACGTGAAATCGCTCAAGGTTGCGATATGTGTCATTACCAGCAGAATAAATGTGATGGCTGCCATACCCGACATACTTTTTCAGTTGCTGAAGCCAGGCAGCCCGAAGCTTGTTCGACTTGCCATAATGGCGTGGATCATAATGAATTTGAAAATTATATGTTATCCAAGCATGGGGTGATTTATCAGACCCAAGGTGAAAATAACTGGGATTTTGAAGTTCAGTTGAAAGATGCGATCAGCAAAGGCGGCTATACCGCGCCGACTTGTCAAACTTGCCACTTTGAAGCTGATGGCAAATATTCGCATAACTTGGTGAAAAAAGTGCGCTGGGCGTTCAATCCGACCCCAGCCATTGCCGATAATCTGGATCACCCCTGGTTTGAAGAACGCAAGGAAAAGTGGATTAATACTTGTATGCAGTGTCATTCGCAAAGTTTTGCCAAAGCTTATTTGGATGCCGCCGATGAAGGGACGAAACAAGGTTTAGCGGTTGAGCAGGAAGCGAAAAAGATTGTGGAAAAACTCCATAAAGACGGTTTGCTGGTCGGGCAGAAAAGCAATCGTCCGAATCCGCCTGCGCCGGAGTCTGATGCGGCGGGCGGTTTTTTCCAATTGTTCTGGGCGAAAGGTAATAACCCGACTAAAGTGGAAAGAATCTATGCGGATATGTGGGAGCATGATTTAATTAAGCTATATAAAGGGCTTTTTCATGTTAATCCTGGTGGGTTTACCTATACCGAAGGCTGGTCGCCGTTAATGAAAGGGTATGCGGAAATTATGGATGAGGATACCCGTTTACGTGAAATGGCGGCGATGAAGCAAGATGTGGCTGAATTGAAACAGACCAAAGCTAAGTCTGGCGCAAATTCTGATCATAAAGGCATGGATATGTCCAGTATCTTGCAAGGCATTGTATTGATGTTAGCTGGATTCTTTTGCGCGTATTTATTATTGAAGAAACAAAGAGAAGAATAAGTTTGCGGATTTTTAAGCTTAAACAGTTCGGGTTGTTGTTTGCTGCGATGGCGTTTCTGTCAACAGGGGCGCTATCGTTTTATCAAGGATTAAATTCGGCGCCGAAGGATGTTTTGTGGCGTTTTCAGCAGCAACAAATTGATGTTCCACCGGAAATGGATAGTTTTTTTGCTATCGATAATTTTTATCAATTTCATATCAAGCAAGCTGAACTGGCAAAATTTAGTTTGTCTGTTGCAGAGTATCGCAATGAAGCAGGCGAAAAAAAACGGGCTATTGTTTTTCCGCCTGAGAAATCAACTGTTGTTTTAAGCATTAATGATTTGAGGGAGCGAGTGTGGCGTCAAGCTGCGGAAGCGATAAAGCGAAATATCGCTGAAAACGCCTTATTGTTTTCCTGGTGGGATAGCGGGCAGCGTTTGCATTTATTAACCGGGCGTGAGCTTTGGGTTAAAGCGCCGCTTTCGGATTTGTATCCGGAACAAAGCGAACGCGAATTATGGGGTTCTGTTGCCGGGGGTTATGACAGTGACATGACGCGACTGACAAAATTGTCAGAGTGGCTGTTGATGGATGCCGAAAAAGCGATTCAGCAAATCAGGCAACAAATACCTCAAAAACAAAATGCTTATCTTGTTGTTTCAGTTGATGATTTGGCGCGTATAGAGGAAATTTCACGCTTGTCGGGAAAGGCTTTGGCGATAGAATCCAAGGTTTTTTATCGTAGCGATAATATTCATGCGACGATTTCCGCAGTTAAACAATGGGTGCGCGAAAAGGGGACAGGGCGATATTTGGTTCACCCTGTTCCCGGTATCGGAATTCGCGCTTGGCGAATATTAAATGAAGCGGATGAAAATCTGTTGCTACTGCGGCTTTTGCCTTTCACCCATGCTCTGGAGCAGCCTTTACAACAACTCAAGCAAGTTTTTCAAAGCAAATGGGGCGGCTATCTTTCCATTTATCAGCTCTGAAAATCCGTTTTATTCAATTTTGTCAAAAAAATCTTTAGGCGCCCCGCAAATCGGGCAGACCCAGTCATCGGGGACATCCGCCCATAAAGTGCCGGGCACCAGGCCTGTATCAGGGTCGCCTAAAGCTTCATCATATACATGTTCGCATTCTTTGCAGCGGTATTTAGCCATTATTCATCTCCTCTCTGTAAAATATTAAAAGGAATTTAACAGATCTTTTCCTTATTGAAAAGTAGATGTTTATCCGCCAATTATATAAGTAGCTTGCCCGGTTCATGTATTTAGGATAACCGATTGAATATAATGCTTGATTCTTAATACTAATTTAATATTAGTTGTGCAACATTTATAAGATTAGTTTTATAAAAAACGGCTAGTGGGCAAATCGACGTACACATTGCCTGTATTGTTTTTTTCCTTTTTTTCATAGATTGTCACTGAAATTTGTAGCTGTGAAAGGTATAGTGTTGCTTCGGTTTAAGGTGAGATTTGTCTGTCGGCGGCTATAGTTATTGATGAAGTTTAATGCACTAACATCTTTTCAGAGGTACAATTGATTTTAGATTGTATTAATGTTAAAAAGAACTGTCTTTTAGTAGAATAATATTATTTTGATGGCCTAATTATTGCTCATAAAAAGTTTGAGTAGACTTATTGGCATTAGATGCAGGTATAAATTCAGAGTTAGGAAAAGGTTATGAGTGATCAAGATCAAGATGTAGATGTCGAAAAGGATGCGACTGTCGGGCAAAAGCAAATTTCGGGAAAAAGGCGCCTTTTTGTCAAAGCGACAGCAGGGGCGCTACCTGCTGTGTTAACCTTAAAAAGTGGAGCGGCATTTGCTTTAAATAGCGCTGAAATGTGCGTGACTAAAGATAATGGCGTTGCGGTGGCGGCTGATCCGTTGTCTTTGACGACAAGTAATACGGATATTTGGGTCAGAACTGAGGTAAACGTCAGAGAGCTGCGAGAGACCGGAACTACTGACCCCTCATTTCTTGTTTACCAAGACCCAATAGATTTGTCCACTTGGCGACACGAGGATTTTGTTGTTGGAAGTGTTAGCCCGGCGGAGCAAAGAACATTTTCAAATAAATTTGTATTTGGTTCCGGGCTTAAAATGGTAGAGGACTCGGTTATTCCGGAAGTTGAGTATGATATTTTGGACGAATCAATGCAGTTTATTCTTGTGATTATGGATGAATTGGGGGCTCCGGTTGATGTGGGGAAATCAGTGGCCGGTGTTAATGGTTTGCCTTATGTAACCGGTTCATGTTGGGCGTCTGCTGCGCCTAATTCCCCACCTTTAGTCTGATTTGTGGATTCTCAAGGGGTTTGGATTATTCCTGGCGCGGAATGTTTGTTTATTCAGCAGTGGCAAGATGCGGCAATACTCTTTTACGGGCAATCAGGCGAGACACATTGTTTAATGGGTTTATCAATTGAATTGATAAAATTCTTAAAGGATGCTCCGGCTTCTACAGCAGAGCTATATAAGCAGATTTGTCTTCAATTTGACGTAGATGACGAAAAGTTGCTTGAACAGCAAATTGAAATTGTTCTGGGTGAATTTAAAAGTTTGGGTTTAATAGAGCTGCTTGTTGCGTGAAAATCAAGGATGTCCCACTGAAGGATTTATATGGAATGGCTTCATCGGCAAAGGGGCTGAGGGTGGTTATCGGCTCATTTCGGGTTCGGGTTCATTGCCGAGAAAAAAGCTTCATAAATACTTTTTCCCTATTATATCAAGATTTTGAATTATCGCGCTCTGATTTTAACGATTTTCATATCGCTCTACAACGGCCATTAAATTTGAGGCGTTGGTATAACCGCCAAATCATTTTTTGTGCTGATGGTCAGTCTGCCTTTGAACCTTTCCCTTTAAGTCATGCGATGCCTCTTTTTGAATGGGGGCTAAATTGGTTCATCGCAAGAAGATCACATCAATATTTAATGCTCCATGCCGGGGTAGTCGAAAAAAAGGGTTCAGCGATTATTTTTCCGGCTTTGCCGGGTTCTGGTAAGAGCACATTATCGGCGGCGTTGTCTTTACGCGGATGGCGCTTTTTATCTGACGAATTTGGCTTGGTGAGAGCTTCTGACGGTTTATTACAACCATTGCCTAGACCGGTTCCTTTAAAAAATGAGTCAATTGGCGTGATCAGGAAATTCGCCCCTGAAGCGATTTTTGGGCCACAATTTCCAAAAACTCGTAAAGGCACGGTTGCGCATTTAAAGCCCGTATGGAGCAGTGTTGAAAACACTCATCAATTAGCCCACCCAAGATTTGTTATTTTTCCGCAATATACGCCAGGCAGCGAAACGACCTTAACTAAGGTGCCCAAGCATTATGCCTTTTTAAGGTTGGCTACCAATGCTTTTAATTATGAGGTGATGAGGGAAAAAGGTTTCTTTTTGGTGAGAAATATTATTGATCGCTGTGCTTGTTTTAATTTAACTTATAGTAGTCTGGATGATGTATGTGAATTTTTGGATAAACTAATAGCGGAAGATGAGAAGCTCTGAGAACAGGCGGCAAGCGAGGCAGTTGATTTTAAGGGCGGTAAAAAAAACGGAAACGCTGGCCGAATTAACGCTAAGTGAGTGGGATTTATTAATCCGCTGTTTACGTGTTAGCAAATTATTGGCCTATATAGGTAATCGTCTGGCGGGACTAAGATTGATAGATCAATTGCCGGAGCAAGTGCAGGCGCATTTCGATGCGGCTCGGCAATTGGCGGATTATCGCAAGCAATTGGTGTTGTGGGAATTAAATCGGGTTAATCAGGCCCTTGCAGAGCTGGGTGAAGATATTGTCGTGTTGAAAGGCGGCGCTTATCTATTATTAAACTTGGAATTTTCGAATGGGCGATTGTTATCTGACTTAGATTTGCTGGTGGCAAAGGATGATATAGAGGCGATTGAGCAAACATTAATAAAAGCCGGGTGGGAAACCACTCAGGATGATAAATACAATCAGCATTATTATCGAACCTGGATGCATGAAATACCGGCGCTTAGACACCCGGATCGTTTTGTGGAGGTGGATGTTCATCATTCTATATTGCCTTTAAGTAGCCGATTAAAACCCGATTCTAATTTATTATTGAATTCATCTATTTTGGTTAATAACCGGAATCATAAAGTTTTAGCGCCCTGCGATATGGTTTTGCACAGCAGTGTACATTTATTTTATGACGCTGAATTAAAGGTCGGCGACTTCAGGGATCTGGTTGATCTTCATGAGTTATTGACGCATTATAGCGTTGAGATAGATGATTTTTGGCGAGTATTACTCAGTAGGGCGCAGTTATTAGACTTGGAAAGGCCTTTATATTATGCGCTTTTTTTTACTAAAACTTTATTTGATACGGATGTCCCACAGAATATTTTGGCTGAATATCCAGGGAAGCCTGATTATCTTTCAAGGAAATTAATGGCGTTTTTAGCACCGTTGGGGCTGATGCCTGAACACCCGGATTTTCCAGAGAAAAAAGTTTCGTTTATTCGATGGCTGTTGTACATTCGTTCGCATTATTTGCGAATGCCTTTGAATTTGTTAATTCCGCATTTATGGAAAAAGGCCCAAATGAGGCTTTCGGCGGAATAAGCGCGTTGACAGTCAGTTTGAAAAGAATAAGTTATTTCGTCCCCGTCCCAAATTTTTGAACTATGCTTTTACTGAATAATAATTATTTATTTCATCGGATTATTTTCGTCTTATGAAAATTTTACATATTCTTGACCATTCAATTCCCCTACACAGCGGATATACGTTTAGGACGCGCGCAATTTTGGAGCAGCAGCGTGCTTTGGGTTGGCAAACTTTTCACCTGACATCCGCCAAGCATAGTGTCGCCAAGCAAATGGTTGAGGATGTTGATGGTTTGCGTTTTTACAGGACGGCGCAAGCCAAAGGATTATTGGCTAAGTTGCCGTTAATTAATCAGTGGTCAATTATCAGAAGTTTAAGTCAACGGCTTGATGAAGTCATCAATGAAACTCAACCGGACATTTTGCATGCCCATTCCCCTGTTTTAAATGGTTTGGCGGCTTTAAAAGTAGGTAAAAAATTTAATATACCGGTTGTTTACGAATGCCGGGCCTTTTGGGAAGATGCCGCTGTCGATCATGGGTCAACGACTGAGGGCAGTTTGCGTTATCGATTAACCAAAGCAATGGAAACCTATGTCTTTAAAAATGCTGACGCGGTGACTTGTATTTGTAATGGATTGAAGCAAGATATTATTTCAAGAGGTATTCCTGAGAAAAAAATTACCATTATTCCTAACGCGGTTAATACCGAAAAGTTTACTTATGGCGGACAAGCGGATCCAAAGCTTAAAAAGCAATTAGGCTTGAATGGCAAGACAGTTTTAGGTTTTATCGGTTCTTTTTATGCTTATGAAGGTATTCCGTTAATTTTGGACGCTTTGCCAAAAATTATCCAAAATCAGCCGAATGTTTGTTTTTTATTAGTCGGCGGCGGGCCTCAGGAAGATTTGATCAAAGATAAAGTTAAACAATTGCAATTAGAAAAGCAGGTTGTTTTTACTGGTCGCGTTTCTCATGATGTGGTGCAAGATTATTATAATCTTGTAGATATTTTTATATATCCGCGCTTGTCGATGCGCTTGACGGATTTGGTGACCCCTTTAAAGCCGTTAGAGGCGATGGCGCAAGGCAGGCTGGTGATCGCATCGGATGTCGGCGGTCATAAAGAATTAATAAAGGATCAGCATAATGGCGTTTTGTTTCAAGCGAATGATTGTGGTTCGTTGGCTGATAGCGTATTAGCTTTATTGGCGCAACCCGAACGTTGGGGAATGATGCGTCAAGCCGGTAAGGCGTTTGTTGAAGATGAACGAAACTGGCCTGGCAGCGTTGCTAATTATCAAGATGTTTATCGCTCTTTGCTCAAATCCTAAATTTGATACGGTCAGAAAATGAATCAGCCTAAAATTTTGGTTTTTTGCACCTTATTCCCCAGCAGTAAGCGTCCTAATGCCGGTGTTTTTATTCGGGAGAGGATGTTTCGCGTCGGGAGGCATATTCCAATAACAGTGGTTTCACCGATTCCTTGGTTCCCGTTTCAAAGTTTGATCCGCTATTGGAAACCGCATTTCAGGCCGCAGCCCGAACATCAGGAAATTCAACAAGGGGTGCGGGTTTACTATCCGCGTTTTTTGTCTATTCCCGGTTTTTTTAAATCCGCAGACGGTTTTTTTATGGCGCTTGCTTGTTACCGGACATTAAAAAAACTGAAGGATGAATTTAATCTTATTGATGCGCATTTTGCTTATCCAGATGGTTATGCTGCGACGTTGCTAGGGCGTTGGCTAAAATTGCCGGTCAGCATTACGTTACGTGGAACGGAAGTGCCTTTAGCGAAAATTCCAGGGCGTAAAAAAAGAATGATGAAGGCATTGTTCGATGCCACGCGTATTTTTTCGGTTGCCGACTCTTTAAAACAGCATGTGGTCGATTTAGGTGCTGATGCGGATAAAATTCGCGTTGTCGGTAATGGTGTTGATGTTAATAAATTTTTTCCGCTAAATAGAGCTAAGGAAAAGGTGCATTTCCAATTGCCTGAAGATGCAAAGGTTTTGATTTCAGTGGGCGCTTTAGTGGATAGAAAAGGTTTTCATCGGGTGATTGAGGTAATCCCGCAATTACTTGAAAAATACCCTACACTGGTCTATTTAGTGGTCGGCGGTGAAAGTCCGGAAGGCAATATAAAAAACAGGCTGGTTCAACAAGTTAATGACTTGGGGTTGGAAAAACAAGTCAGGTTTTTAGGCGCGTTAAAACCGGAAGAATTGAAAAAGCCTTTGTCCAGCGCTGATGTTTTTGTTTTATCAACGGCTAATGAAGGTTGGGCCAATGTGTTTTTAGAGGCAATGGCTTGCGGACTTCCGGTTGTGACCACTGACGTGGGCGGCAATAAGGAAGTCGTTTGTGATGATGATTTAGGCATGATTGTTCCTTTCGGCGATAAACAAGCTTTGGCGGATGCGGTCGATAAAGCCTTGGGAAAACCATGGGATCGAGAGTCAATTGTGCGTTATGCAAAAGCGAATGCTTGGGATGGCCGGGTGGAAATTTTGCTTGAAGAATTTAATTACATGGTAAATTAAGGCCTTTTTAAAATAACTTCTTTGTTTTAGGATACATCGGATTGACGCGGGCATAATAAGAAAGGGGATATATGGCTTTATTAGCGGGTTGGGTGGAAACAAATCTATCTGTTGAAGAGAGTAAGCATTTATTAGCTGAAACTGTTGCTCAAGCGCCTGTTTATACGCAACAAAATGTAAAGATAGATGATCATGCTAATTTTTGTGTTTTTGCTACAGCACAGCAAAACATTTATAGGGATAAAGGCGTTTGTTTGATTAATGTCGGTAGTGGCGAGTTAAAGGTATCGGCGGAGCAATTAATCGATCAATATTTGCGCGTCGGCGATGACTTTCTTAAACATGTTAAGCTTGAGCAAGCCTTGTTGTTAATTGATGCTGAGGCCAAAAAAATTCTGCTGGTTACCGACCCGGTTGGCTTAACGCATTTTTACTACGCGCAGATAGATAAGGGTTTGGTTTTCGGTCATAGCGCTGATAGTGTGATAGCGCACCCACAAGTTGCGGACGACATTTTGCCGCAGTCAATTTATGATTATGTTTATTTTCATCATTGCCCAAGTCCGCATAGTATTTATCAACAAGTTAAGAAACTGGAAGGCGGACAAATATTAAGCTTCCAAGCTGGAAATATCCGTGTTGAGCATTATTGGTTGCCGGAATTTCATGAGAAGCTTTCAAGCGGCAAGCAGGCGTTGGCTGAAGATTTGCGGCAAAAATTAATTGATTCAGTGGCTGACATGTCAGTAGGCGCTGACCAAACCGCTGCATTTTTAAGCGGTGGCCTGGACAGTTCCAGCGTGGCAGGCGCTTTAGCGCGAGTATATCCTGAACAGGCGCAAACTTTTTCTATCGGTTTTCACGTAGAAGGCTATGATGAAACCGCATTCGCCAATATTGCGGTGGAGCATTTTAAAACCCGTCAGCACGCCTATTACCTGTCTCCGGAAGACACCGTAAAAGCCATACCGGAAATTGCCGCCTATTATGACGAACCGTTCGGCAATTCTTCCGCATTAGCGGCTTATTATTGCGCAAAAGTGGCTAAGCAGCATGGCGTTACCGTGATATTGGGAGGCGACGGCGGCGACGAATTGTTTGCCGGTAATGAACGCTACGCCCAGCAAATGGTGTTTGATTATTATCATAAAGCGCCAGGCTTCATCGGGTCCGGCCTGGACGCATTATTAAATCATCTGCCGGAGCCTATCGCCAAACAAAAGTTGTTTCATAAGGCTAAACGTTATATCGCTCAAGCCAAAGTTCCATTGCCGGATCGGTTACAAGATTATAATTTTTTACATAGACATGCTGCCTCCGATATTTTTCAAGACGATTATTTATCGGCGATCAATCAACATGATCCGCTGGAATTATTAAGGGCGAGTTATCATCGACCTAAGCAGGCGAGTAGTTTAAACCGGATGTTATATATGGACTGGAAAACCACCTTGCATGATAATGACTTGGTCAAGGTGAATAAAATGTGTGAAATGGCGGGCCTAGAAGTGCGCTATCCGTTATTAAGCCGGGAGATTGTTGAATTATCGTGTGCAATACCATCGGCGGAAAAGTTGCAGATTAAGGCTTTACGAAAATTTTATAAAGAAGCCATGGTCGGGTTTTTACCGGATGCGATCTTAAACAAGTCAAAACATGGTTTCGGCTTGCCTTTCGGAATCTGGCTGAAAGATTATCAACCGTTACAGGATTTGGCGTATGACAGCATCAATGATTTAAAAAAACGGAGTTATTTTAAAAATGAATTTTTAGATCATGCAGTTAAAATGCATCAAAGTATTCATGCTGCTTATTACGGTGAATTGATCTGGATATTGATGATGTTGGAATTATGGTTTCAGGGTAAAAAACGCTGAGATGTGGTTGCTATAAGACAAGATTAAGAAAGGTTGTTAATGCAAAATAAAATTAGGAAACTAAGTCGCTTGTTGTTTTTATGCTTCAAATATTGTCTATGGCAAGTCGGGATTGTGAAAAGAACCGAACAGAAACATGTTTTTGTCGGTGGTATGCAGCGCTCCGGCACGAATATGTTGATGGACATCTTGGAAAAAAGTCTGGAAACCGATGTGTACCATGAAAGGGATCCCCGAGCATTCGATAATTACCAAATGCGCGATTTGTCGGTGATAGACAAATTAAGTGATAAGTCTAAAGCGCCGGTTTTTATCATTAAGGCCTTATGCGAATTACAGGATTTAAGTGATTTAATGAAGCATTACCAACCAGCGAAAACCTTATGGATTGTTCGTGATTATAATGATGTCGTCGCCTCTATGATGAAGTCGTTTGGGAATATGGAAAAACAGGTGCTCAGGATTCTACACAAAAATAGTACGGAATGGTTGGGAAGAGGGATGACTGAATCAACCCGAAGTCTGTTAACGCCATTAGCTCAGCCGGGTATGGGGAATACTTCCGCAGCGGCAATGCAGTGGTATTTTAGGAATGTTCTTTTTTTCGATCAGCAATTTGAACAAAATCAGCAAGTCATGTTGATTTCATACGAAGATTTGGTTAAGCAGCCGGAAATTCAAGTCCAAAAAATTTGTCGGTTTCTTGAAATAGGTTTCCAGCCACGAATGATCAAAGACATTTTTGCCAGCTCTATAAATCGTCGAAAACCACCTGAAATTGATGCTTCAACGCGCGAGTTATGTGATCGCCTGCAATTGAAATTTAAACACCTGTTGTCGGCATGAGAGATTTATTCGTCACCCTAATCGTTTTTGGAACGCTCCCATATGTTTTTAAACGCCCCTATATTGGGATTTTGTTATGGAGTTGGCTGGCCTACATGAATCCTCATAAGTTATCTTGGGGGTTTGCGCATGATTTTCCGTTTTCACAAGTAACCGCAATTGTTATTTTAATCAGTTTATTGATTTCCAAAGAAAAGAAGGAAATTCCCTGGAGTTTGGAAATATATCTTTTGTTTGTTTTTTTGCTGTGGATGTTTATTACTACGCTCAATGCCATTTACCCTGATTTTGCCTGGATGCAATGGGATAAAGTCTGGAAAATTCAATTGATGACCTTGGTCACGATGATGGTTATGCAAACCCAATGGCGTGTGCAGGCTATGGTATGGATAATTGCATTGTCGATTGGGTTTTATGGGTTTAAAGGCGGAATTTTTACTATATTAACGGGTGGCTCATATGCTGTATACGGGCCGAGCGGATCATTTATCTATGGAAATAATGAAATTGGTTTGGCATTGATTATGACTATTCCGATGATTCGATATTTACATTTGACTACAGAGCACAAGGCGCTCAAAACTGGTTTGATGGTCACCATGTGGCTTTGTGTGGTTTCCGTTATTGGAACCCAGTCACGCGGCGCTTTTGTAGGAATTGCTTGTATGGGATTGTTTCTAATTATGAAAAGTAGAAACAGACTACCCATGCTTTTAGCCATGTTGATAATTGTACCTATATTGATTGGCTTTATGCCGGAATCATGGCATGACCGGATGGGAACGATCAAAACGTATGAGGAGGATGCTTCTGCGATGGGGCGCATCAATGCTTGGTGGATGGCTTTTAATTTAGCGAAAAATAATATATTGGGCGGAGGGTTTGAGTGTTTCCAATACCCGACGTTTGTGATGTACGCCCCGGTTAAACATGATGTGCATGATGCGCATAGTATCTATTTTGAAACGATGGGCGAGCATGGCTTCATCGGTCTAGGTATTTTTTTACTGATTGCCATAACAACGCTTCGTTCGGCGGGTACAATTATAAAACAAGCCAAAAAGTCTGAAGAAACCCAATGGATGGCCGATTTAGCGGGGATGTTGCAAGTAAGTTTGTTAGGGTATGGCGCTTCCGGCGCATTTTTAGGATTGGCTTATTTTGATCTTTATTATCACTATATCGCCATTATTGTGATATTAAAAGCGATGCTTGTTAAGCATCAACAAGAACAGATAGTTTCCAGACAAGAATTAAACAATGTTTATATTGGTCGGCAACAGAAAGCAATAAACAACAATGCCGTAAAGCACTAGCTGTTTCCGCTTGAATTGGGGAAAGATAAATATTGGAATTATTAAATTTTATACAAATAAAATAACTATGATGAATGAATTGCTTAATGCTTTGAGAAAACGCTATTATAAATTTCTGGAAAACCGGTCAGTAAGCGGAAAGTTAGCTGATTTAACACAGCAGATAGCTGAAAAACAGGATTTGATCTTAGTCCATCAAATGGGGCGAGCCGCTTCTATGACAATTACCAACACCATCCGCTCTTTGAATTTAAATCAACCGGTTTATCATACTCACTGGCTGAATCCGAAAAGCGTTAAGATGCGTGTGGAGCGAGTTAATTCCTGGCAAAATGCCGGAGCTGGCCCTTTGAATGTCAGAGTGGCCGAATTATTGTGCCCGGAGATTGAACACCATCTAGACGGTCGTCATTGGCGGATTATTTCAATTCTCAGAGAGCCGGTAGCCAGAAACGTTTCGGCATTTTTTTTGGATATAGAACGCTTTTTCCCCAATTTTTATAAGCGTTATCAAAATAAAGAAATTTCACTATCCGAGATGAAAGAAGTGTTTTTAAATGAGTTTCCTCATGAGATGCCTCTCGATTGGTTTGAGGTGGAAATGGAAGGCGCCTTTGGCTTAAATGTTTTTGATCAGGAATATGATGATCGGAAGGGTTATCTCACGCTCGAAGATAATAATGTTTCCCTGCTGGTTATCAAACTTGAAAGGCTTAATGATTGTTATAAGGAAGCATTTAAGACATTTTTTGGTAAAGAGCCGGAGGCTTTAGTCAATACGCATGTGACTGAAAATGATAAATGCAGTAGTATGTATAAAGATTTTTTACGTGAAGTTGTATTGCCTGAAGAGTATTTAAGTAAAATGTATGATTGTAATTATGTGCGACATTTCTTTTCGGAAAAAGAGGTTTCCGAGTTTAAAAATAAATGGGGGAAAAGGGACTAACAGGGTGAAGTGATATAAGATTGCGAATTACTTAGCTGCTATATCGCGGGTGTATTTTTAATTGTGTTAGTGCGATTTGAATATGTTGAAGCGTTTCGGTTAATAAATAGCTGAGTGCTATCGATCTACGCAGTGAGCGGAAGTAGTAGCTGTCAAGTTGTAATGAGGGGCTTATTTCCTGTACGTAGCGTCAAAAATGACATGCTTGGTGACAGATTTGTCTGTAGGTTTGCTGAGATTTAATTGAGATAATTGATGGGAAGCAATAAAGTCCTACAACAAATTTATGGTATGACTCTTGATGTTAATCTTTTTTAAATAAAAATTTAATTTTAGGAGGGGGTATGAATTTTAAAAAGTTTTTTACTGTTTTAGTTCTTTTCAATATTTCATTTGCTCAACATTTAAATGCTGAATTACATGATAGAGGGGGAGGGCTGATTTATGATGATGTGTTGGACGTTACCTGGTTACAAAATGCTAACTATGGAGCAGGCTCCGCATATGACAACGCTAATTTTACTACGAGACCGGATGAACTGACCGATGGTCGAATGACTTGGTTTAACGCCATGGAATGGGTAGCTAATCTGGAATACTATGATAGCGTTCGCGATGTGGTTTGGGATGATTGGAGGCTTCCTGAGGTAAAGTGCTGGGTAAATGGTGAAAGTTTTAATCGAAGTCGCAGTAATGATGGCTCTACAGATGTAGGTCTTAATATAACAAGTACTTGTAGTGAATTAGCATATATGTATTATGTCAATTTAAAGAACCTTGGGAGAAAAAACACCGAAGGCGAACTTCAAGATGGTCAGGGGATGATTGATGATCCTGATGATCCCAAGGATGAAAGTCTATTTATAGGTCTTGATCCGAAAAAATATCAAAATTATTGGTACAGTACGATTCGCCCTGATAATGCTTCTAATGTTTTTGATTTTCGGGCGGATAACGGTAATGTTGCCGCAGCTAATTGGCATTATGATCGGTTAGCATGGGCGGTGCGCGATGGTGATGTTGCTGTTATTGACCCTGTAGATCCAGGTGATCCGGTTGACCCACCTGTAGATGACCCTAATATTGCTGTTGGTCAGATGACTACAAATATTTATATTCCATCATTAGATAATACTGAAGGAAACTATAGTCTATCTTTTATATATTATGGGATGTCTGCTGATAATAAAAAATTGTGGGCCTTACAAGATAAAACGATTAACTCACCGCCGATTGTCGATGAAAATAGCGGAACATATACAGAAACAAATATCTATGCTCCTTCGGTAAATTATTACGGTTTATTGGATGATATGAATATATGGATTGAGCTTATTTATTATGGTGAAGAAGATAACGTTCAGTTATGGCAGTTAAATGCTTTTGGGGAAAATTGATGATTTTTGGAGCCCGTTCAGGATTTGAGGTTGATGGTAATGGTAATGAGGGAAAGTTGGTTACATTCAGCTTTTACGGACTATTGCATGGATGCTGTGGTAAGGGTAATACCAGAGTAGTCGCAAGGACGGTGTGTCGGGCAGACGCTATTCTCAAGTTACAAATGAGTATTTTAAATTAATATGTCCAGAATTCTTGGCGCTTCTATTATGACGGCCCCATTTATAAAAAAAATTGAACGTTATGTAAATAAGTTAAGAGGACGTGCTCAAGCAGGTTCTATTGCACTGCATCAGTATAAAGCAATTTATTTTCCGATTCCGAAAGTAGCTTGTTCGAGTATCATGTCTTCATGTGCAACTGTTCTCGGCATTCAAGAAGGTCCTGACACAGATATTCATCGATTGTATTTTCCAAGCGTGAGCGCTGATGAAATTTATAAATATTCGGATTATTTTAAATTTGCATTTGTTAGAAATCCCTGGGATCGGTTGTTATCCTGCTATGTCGATAAAATTAAAGCTGATCCGAATTTAAATAATGGGCGTTATATAAATGGCGTAGCGCGCAGTTTTTCCCGATACAATCAGTTTCATGCCGGTATGTCATATGAAGAGTTTGTTGATGTGATTTTGGAGTGGCCTGATGAAACAGCAAATCACCATTTTAAATCACAATATACATTTCTTTGTGATAGCAATGGGAAACTTGTTATCGATTATGCGGGAAGGTTTGAATTTTTAGCTGATCATTTTGAATACATCTGTAAACATTCAAAAATCCCTATTGAAAGACTACCTCATCGACAAAAGTCTAGTCATAAAAATTATAAAGATTTTTATACCGATGAACTTATTGAAAAAGTTGCAAAGCGCTATCAAAAAGACATTGAGCTTTTTAATTACACTTTTGATTGATAGCTATTTTTGCTTGAAAAGATGCTGAGTATAATTGCCAAGCCGACATTTAACGCTAATGCGCTTATAAAATAGAATTGGTTAGTATATATTTTCACCGCTGCTAAACCGAGCAAAAACGTTGCAGTGAGGAGTAAAGGGAGTCTTAGCTTTTTACTGCTTTTAAAAAAAACTAATATGAGGTTGAAGATAATGACAAAGGCGGCCAAAATACTTAGAAATAGACAGCTGGCATTGACGATTTGTCGAGCGTACATATCTTTGGCGGATTTTACCGTGTAATGTAGTCCCGATAATGGATAAAGCGCTAGGGGACCGGGTAAGAGCCTATGTTTACTGACAAAACTGTTTCGTAGTCGCATGTTTGCGATTAGCCGTTCGGCTGATAAATTTTCGGGTTCGGATGAAAGTTTTTTGATTGAAGTCAGTTCCGTTTTTTTTTGGTTTGTAATGTATGTCAAATCGCTTTTGATATCCGAAAGCTTGACTTGTTTGTCTTTTTTTCTAAATTCAGGGAGTTCTACGCCGGACTCCTCAATGTCATAAGGGTGTTGAGTCGAGACGATTAAGGCATCATAGTGATTGGCTTGTAATGCATTTTTTACGACTTTTCTTAATTTATTCGGATAGGGGCCTCCCGGCAGATAATTTAAATCATCGGGTTGATAAAAAGGCGTAGAGGATGCGGCTGAAAGCAGGGTAAAGCCTTGGTTTTTTAAGGCATCCAAAGTGCTGCGGTCTAAGGTGTTGAACGGCGGCACTAAGGCGTTTATAGATAAGCCCAAGGCTTTTTCTAATTCCTTTTTGGCTATATGTAATAGCGTTTCTTGCTCTTCAATAGGCATACCGGCATACTCGGATCGATAGTCCAGTAGTTCATTGTTTTTGTGAGCAAAGCCGTGTATGGCGATTTCGATAGTGCCGTCAGCATGATATTGTTTTAGTAAATCGATTTTTTCTTGATCCAAAAAGACGCTTTTATCGAACTCTTTCGCTGTTTTTGGATGATCCGCATAAGGAAAAGGAATCACTCCGACTAAAGCGCCTCCGCCATGAGACTTGATCATTTCAAATAATTCCTTTTCCATGGGTAGGCGACTGTATTTTGAATAATCATCATACCGAAAAACGACTTGAAGATTGTTTTTCCCGTAAGGCAGAGTCTGCATACTGATTAACAAAACGATAAGCGACAAGCTGAAAAGCGTAATAGATAATTTCATGGAAGGGTTTATTGAACGTTGATTAAGAAATTGACAGATATTCCAGCGTAAATAAACCGGGTAAGTTTTTTACAGAATTAATAATCTGTGAGGCATTTGTATGTTGCTCATCAATATGATGACCAGATCGGACTAAAAAGTTTTTTTTCAATCCGGCATTGATTCCGGCGAGTATATCGCTCTCTTTATCGCCGACTAGGATTGATTGCGATAAATCCAAATTAAATGCTTTTGCTGCTTGATAAAGCATTCCCGGATGTGGTTTGCGGCATTTGCAATCGCCGCTAAAATCGGGATGATGCGGGCACTGATAAACTTTGGATATCGTGATTTGTCGATCTTTAAACTGCCGAATCATCCATTCGGTCAGTCGCCAAAAATCTTGTTCGCTATATTTACCGCGGGCAATGCCAGCTTGATTGGTAATGACAAACAATAAATATCCCTGTTCCTGAAAAAAACGACAGCTTTCAAATACTCCGTCAATGAATTCAAAGTCTTCGATGCGATAGAGATAGTTTTTTTCTTTATTGATCACTCCATCGCGGTCTAAAAATAAGGCCTTATTCATAATGTTCGGCGAGTTCCGATTGTGCTTTGCGGTAATCTTCCGGGATGCCGATATCGATAAAATAGTCATCAAATATTTCAGCAAATAAATTGAGCTGAGCGAGATTGTTTTCCATAAAGGTTTCAAACGAAAAACGCTCGGGCAAATCATAGCCATCGAACAAATTTTTGTTCATTAAATAGATGCCGCCGTTAATATAGCCCTGTAAACAATATTGTTTTTCCTGGAATCCGGTGATTCGCATGTGTTCATCTAATTCTACTCGACCGTAGCGATCAAACTTTTCCATAGGTTTTAAGGCCAAGGTCAAGCTGGACTGAGATTGTTGATGTCTTTGC
>SPJM01000191.1 GCA_006844585.1 Methylococcaceae bacterium
CCGCTGAAAATGCGATTCGGATGACAAAAGTTCAACAGAAAATTTCGGGCTGCTTTCGTAGCGCCAAGGGTGCTGAGATGTTTTGTCGTATCAGAGGATATTTATCAACCTGCCGTAAGCAAGGGGTTAGTGCAACTCAAGCTATGACGTTGGTCTTTGAGGGAAAGTTGCCTGAATTTGCTTTGTAATTTTAGTGAACTACTCAGCTTCGCTGAGTAGTTACCCCGAAACTAACATAAGAAGGGATGTAGTGAATGCAGATATTGCAGGAGCAAATATCTGTCTATACAGCCGTTGAACCTGAACAAAAATCCTGCGCTAGTTTCGGGTTTTATTTCATCCTCAGCCCTAAGGCGTCGGACTAAAGTCCGACCTACTGATGTAGGACTGACTTTAGTCTATCTTTGGCGGCTTGAAATGGATTAAATATCCAAATTCGCCACGTCTAAAGCGTTTTTGATAATGAAATCGCGGCGAGGCTCCACCACATCACCCATTAAGGTTGTAAAAATTTCATCAGCGCCAATGACGTCTTCTATCGTCACTTGCAGCATGCGGCGGCTGTTGGCGTCCAGGGTGGTTTCCCAGAGCTGCTCAGGGTTCATTTCACCTAATCCTTTATAGCGTTGTATATGTTGTCCTTTTTTCACTTCGCGCATCATCCATTCAAAAGCCTGCTTAAAGTTTTCCACCGTCCGCTCTTTTTCACCCATCAGCATCAGTGAATGTTCATTGAACAAGCCTAAAGTGTTTTCAGCGTATTCGGCGATTTTATGATAATCAACGCTATTGAAAAAAGTACTGTGTAAGACAAACGTTTTGCTGACCCCGTGTAGACGTTTGTCGACAATGATCTCAAACTCGTTTTCGCTTTTGTAATCCAGTTTCAAATTAAACTCGGCTTTATGATCGCCTGACTGCAACAGCTTCCCGAGTTGATTCAACCAGTCCTGAATTTTTTCCTCACTCTTAATGGCTTCTTCATCCAACGGCATTAAATAAGTCATTTGTTCTAAAAACAAATCGTCATAACGTCTGGATAAGCGCACAATAACCTCCATTACCTGGCTGTATTCCGTCGCTAATTTTTCCAAACCCTGGCCTTGAATCACCGGGGTTGATTCATCGGTTTGCAATTGCGCTTTATCCAACGCTAATTGAATCAAGTATTCATTCAATTGCGGATCGTCTTTCACATAATGCTCTTGCTTGCCTTTTTTCACTTTGTATAAAGGCGGCTGAGCAATGTAAATATGGCCGCGTTCAACCAGTTCCGGCATTTGTCTGTAAAAGAAAGTCAACAACAAGGTGCGGATATGCGAACCATCCACATCGGCATCGGTCATGATGATGATGCGGTGATAACGCAATTTTTCGATATTGTATTCGTCCTTGCCGATTCCGCATCCTAAGGCGGTAATCAATGTGCCGACTTCCTCAGAGGAAATCATTTTATCGAAACGGGCTTTTTCAACATTGAGGATTTTCCCCTTCAACGGCAAAATAGCCTGAGTGCGTCTATCCCGGCCTTGTTTGGCGGAACCGCCGGCCGAGTCCCCTTCCACAATAAATAATTCAGACAAAGCCGGATCTTTTTCCTGACAATCCGCCAGTTTTCCCGGCAGACCGGCAATATCCAAAGTGGTTTTGCGTCGGGTCATTTCACGCGCCTTTCTAGCCGCCTCTCGCGCCCTTGCCGCGTCGATAATCTTATTACCGATAGTCTTCCCTATCTGCGGGTTTTCAAGCAGGTATTCCTGTAATTTTTCGTTCATCGTTGATTCCACCAAAGGCTTTACTTCCGATGACACCAGTTTATCTTTGGTTTGTGAGGAAAACTTGGGATCAGGCACTTTAACCGACAACACCGCCGTTAACCCTTCGCGGGCATCATCGCCGGTGGTGGAGACTTTTTCTTTTTTGGCTAAGCCGTTGGCTTCGATATATTGATTTAAAGTCCGCGTTAAAGCGCTGCGAAAACCCGCCAAATGCGAACCGCCGTCGCGCTGGGGAATATTGTTGGTATAACAAAAAATATTTTCTTGATAGGAGTCATTCCACTGCATGGCTACTTCAACATTGACGCCTTCCTTTTCTGCGGAGAAATGAAATACTTGTTCGAATAAGGGCGTTTTATTTTTATTCAGATGTTGCACAAATGCGCTGATGCCGCCTTCAAATTCAAATAAATCTTCCTTACCGCTGCGCTCATCTTGCAAAGATATTCTGACCCCGGAATTGAGAAAGGAAAGTTCTCGTAACCTTTTCGCCAATATTTCGTAATGAAATTCCACATCGGAAAAAGTGACAGGGCTGGGTTTGAAAGTAATTTTGGTGCCGCTGCCTTCTATGTCAGCAACGGCTCCTAAAGGCGCTTGCGGTTCGCCATTGATATATTTCTGTTCATAAAGTTTGCCGTCTTTAAGAATCTGCAACAGCATTTCTTCCGACAAGGCATTCACCACCGAGACCCCGACGCCGTGTAATCCACCGGAAACTTTATAGGCGTTATCATCAAATTTACCGCCGGCGTGCAATATCGTCATAATCACTTCCGCCGCAGATCGACCTTCTTCCGGGTGAATATCGACAGGAATGCCGCGACCATCGTCTGACACCGTCACCGAACCGTCTTCATGAATAATAACGTCTACGCCCTTACAATAGCCCGCTAATGCTTCATCAATGGAATTATCCACTACTTCAAAAACCATATGATGTAAACCGGTGCCGTCATCGGTATCACCGATGTACATTCCGGGTCTTTTTCTCACAGCGTCCAGACCTTTCAATACTGTAATATTCGAACTGTCATATTGACCGTTATCATCACTCATTTATTTCTTCCGACTAATTGCAACAGGTTGTTCTTTTACCTCACCCTGTTCCACGTGAAACAATTTGACATCAGACAAATTGTCGACAAATCTTGAATCAGGCAGATCAGTACTGCTCATAAAAACCTGACTGTTAAGACTAAACAGGTATTTTACCAATTTTCCAGCATTTTCTGTATCCAATTCCGCTGTAAAATCATCGATTAAAATTGTTGCTGGAAAACGACTGCTATTCTCCTGTAATTTAACTTGCGCTAATTGCAAGCAAAGCACTAAAAGTTTTAATTGACCCCTGGAAACGAAATCACGTGCTTTCCGGCCGTTAAACGATATTTCCAAATCCGCTCGATGCGGCCCGCTATGCGTATAACCATATTTCAAATCTTTTTCTTGCTCGTATTCCAACAAATACAATAATGAAAACTCATCATTCCAACCGTTTAAATAATGCAGTTCAAAATCGTCTCTCGCCAAAAAATGTCCGCATAATTCAGTCAATACCGGTTTTAATTGTTCAAGATAATTTTGCCGTAAATTGGAAACCAATTCACCATACTTGACCAGTTCCCGATTCCAGGTATTCAATTGCATCAACTGCCGGGTTTTCAATAAACGATTGCGTTGTTGTAATGCCCTTTTGTAATGTCGCCAATTGCTTAGAAACAAAGGATCTAAATTGAATGCGCCCCAATCGATATATTCACGGCGCAATTGTGAACCGCCATCTATGAGTTTATAGCTTTTCGGATGTATTAATTGGGTCGGCAGCCAGTAAGCCAAATCCGCTTTTTTTTTAGGTTCGCGATTAATATGAATTTGAGTTTTCTGTTGATTGACTTGTATGCCGAGTTGTTGCTGTTGGCCGTTCAATAAAGCCTGTGCGGAAACGACTAAATCGCTGTGATCAAATTCAATCGCTTGTTTAAGATTTGCAGTGCGGAAGGAACGCGCTCTAGCTAAAATGAAAATAGCTTCCAGTAAAGCGCTTTTGCCGCTGCCGTTGTCGCCGTAGATAAAATTGAGATTGCCGGAAGGTTTGATACTGGCATGATGGATATTCCTGAGCGAATGAATATCCAATTTCAATATGGTCATAAAGTTTAAAGCTGCATCGGCATCACAATGAATTTATAACCGGTGAATTCCGGTTCTTCAACAAAACAACAACTATTGTTGACGGCAATATTCAATATCGCCAGCTCGCTATCCAAGTTGCTGACCGCATCCATCAGATATTGCACATTGAAAGAAATCGAAAAAGCTTGTCCTTCATAATCCATAATAACTTCTTCTTCCGCTTCATCATGTTCCGGGTTATGAGTGCTGATCCGTAACAGGTTTTCCGATACATCCAAAGAAATGCCTTTTAATTTTTCATGCGATAACACCGCGATACGGGTCAACGCTTCCAATAAAAGTTGTTTTTGAATTTGAATTGGGTTATTCAAAGGTTGGCTGTAAATACGGCTGAAATCCGGATATTTAGCATCGACTAATTTGGCCGAGAAAACCAGATTTTGATAAGTTATTTTAATATTATTGCTGGAAAAACGTATTTCCACATCCGTTTCATTATCATCCAATAAACGGCTCAACTCCTGAACGCCTTTACGCGGCACAATCATTTGCTGTTCCAAACCGGTGGCTTGTTCTATTTCATCTTCATAAAACGCCAGGCGATGACCGTCGGAGGCGACAAACTTAATCCGCTTATTACTGATATGCAAAAGCATACCGTTCAGATAATAGCGAACATCTTGATTAGCCATACTGAATAAGGTTTTACTTAAGGCTTTTTTCAATTGACCGGCGTTCATTACAAAACTGTTTTGGCTATCGCCTTCCAGATCGGAAAATTCCGGATAAATATCGGCCGGTAAAGTAGATAAACTGAAACGACTGCGACCGCCCAGAATTTTGACTTTATCTTCTTTCAACTCAACATTAATTTCAGTAGTTGCCGGCAATAACCGGCAAATATCTAATAACTTCCGCGCCGGAACAGTAATATTGCCCACTTCCACAGGCAGTAAACTCAGCTTAGCGACCATTTGAATTTCCAAATCAGTGCCGATTAACACCACATGGTCCTCATTCACCTGTATCAATAAATTCGATAATACAGGCATGGTTTGTTTTTTCTCAATTACACTGACAATTTGTTGCAGCGGCGTTAACAGTTCATCTCTATTAATAATAAATTTCATAAAATATATATTATTTATAATTACTATTGGATCATTAAAATTCTGTGGAAAAGCGTTAAAAAAAATTATAAATCAATCTTTTGGCCCTAGGTGCAATCTGTTGATAAATAGCTGATTCAATCTTTGAGTAAACTGTGGATAAGTAAGCAACATGCAACAAAGCACAGTTTAGGCACAGCTAACTCATGTTTAATGTGACAGAGTTCTCAACAGGTTTTGATAATCTTCCGACACTTTGATATCGGACTTTTTTAATTCATTGATGCGCTTACAAGCATTAATGACTGTTGTATGATCGCGCCCGCCGAAAGCATCGCCGATTTCAGGATAACTGTGAGAAGTTAATTCTCTAGCTAAAGTCATAGCGATTTGTCTTGGCCGGGTGATTGATTGTTTACGGTTTTTTGAAGACAAATCAGAAATCCGAATTTTGAAATATTCAGCAACGGTTTTCTGAATATTGTCGATATTCACCAGTTTATCTTGTAAAGAAATTAAATCGTGTAAGGCTTCTTTGGTGAAATCAATGGTAATTTCCTTGCCGGTAAATCGGGCATTAGCCAGCACTCTTCTTAAAGCGCCTTCGAGATCGCGAACATTGGAAGGAATCCTTTTAGCAATAAAAAAAGCCACTTCTTGCGCCAAATCAATATTTTCCTGAGTCGCTTTTTTAATCAAAATAGCCGCACGGGTTTCAAGATCCGGCGGTTCGATAGAGACCGGCAAACCCCAACCGAATCTTGTTTTCAGACGATCCTCCAAACCGTCTATTTCTTTCGGATATTTATCACAGGTTAAAACCACTTGATGTTTCTTATCCAGCAGATTATTGAAGGTGTGGAAAAATTCTTCTTGAGAGCGCTCTTTCCCGGCTAAAAATTGAATATCGTCAATCAGCAAAACATCAATGTTTCGATAATATTCTTTGAAATTATTAATCGTGTTTTGCTGTAAAGCGCGCACCATATCTTGCACGAACTTTTCCGAATGCAGATAGACAATTTGTTTACTATTGTTCTGACCGGCAACCGCATTGCCGATGGCATGCATTAAATGGGTTTTCCCCAATCCTGAGCTGCCATAGATAAACAATGGGTTATAGGCTTTGCCGATATTTTCCGAGACTTGTTTGGAGGCCGCTAAAGCCAATTGATTGGACTTACCTTCTACAAAATTAGTGAAGGTAAAAACCTTATTTAAATTGCTGGTCGGTTTATTTTTCGGTTCTGCTTGTTTAACAGAGGGCTGTGTTGAGGTCGGTTTAACCGGCTCAATCTTTTTCTTGCTGCCTATTTCAAATTGTATCGCCAAAGCGCCGTTAGAAAATTCATAAACCACATCTTCAATTTTGGTTAAAAAATGTTGTTTAACATGTTCGATGATAAAACGGTTGGGCGCTAATAATTTCAGCACATCATTATTTTCCACAGCCTGCAAAGGACGCACCCAAGTACTGAATTCAGTAGAGGGAATTTCATTTTCAAGTTTGGCCAGACAATTGTTCCAAATAGTGCTCATATTTTAATAATAACCAAGATATATATTATTCTTTATTATTATAATTGGTCTCTTCAATATCTGTGGATAAACTTATTTCAAACTTTTTTTTCAAGACCTTAGCTTGTTTAGAATGGAACTCAAAAGCGCCTGTTTTAGTTGTGGATAAGTTGTGAAGAAAAAGGCTCTTTTTTTTAAAAACAGCTTATCCACAACAATTACAATGCTGATTGAACAATTTTATTAACAGCAAAAACGCTTCTAATGTCCTATCTACTCTGTGCTAAAATTAACCTACCCAATTGATGTCAAAATAATTGATAATTCAATTCTTTTTATCTTTAGTCTACTCAGAGAATAATCATGTTCGATACAAAAGCTATAGACGATATTGCCAGTCGTTTGTCTTCAGCCATGCCGCCGGGTTTGAATGAATTCAAGGAAGAAATGGAAAAAAACTTCAGCGCTGTTTTGCAAAGCGTTTTAGGAAAATTGGATTTAGTGACTCGCGAAGAATTTGAAGTCCAAAAAGCGGTTTTAGAAAAAACCCGCAGCAAACTGGAAACTTTAGAAGCAAAAGTTGCTGAACTGGAACAGCAACAGAATCAAGATTAACGCTAATACTCTTTTAGCGTTTCACCAAGCCATCAGAGTAAGGTACGCTCTGCGTACCTTATAGCCCAAACATATCTCTAAAACTTCATAACATGTCGCTTGCTATTGTTTATAGTCGTGGTCGGTCGGGGATTGCAGCGCCGTTGGTGACGGTGGAAGTGCATGTTTCCAACGGCTTGCCGGCTTTAAATATTGTCGGATTACCGGAAACCGCCGTCAAAGAAAGCAAAGACCGAGTGCGCGGCGCTATTATTAATTCTCATTTTGAATTTCCAATGCAGCGGATCACGATTAATTTGGCTCCGGCAGATTTACCTAAGGAAGGAGGACGCTTTGATTTACCGATAGCTTTGGGTATTCTAGCCGCTTCAGGGCAAATTCCCGTGCAAGCAGTAGTCGACTATGAGTGTGTTGGCGAATTGTCCTTAGGCGGCGAATTACGCCCTATTAACGGCGTATTACCGGTAGCCCTACAAACTCGCGATGCTGAAAGACAATTAATCCTGCCTTTTGATAATGCGACTGAAGCCAGTTTGGTAAAACGCATACAATTATATCCCGCACGCAGTTTACTGGAAGTTTGCGCGCATATCAGCGGACAGAGGTGTATTGAAACAGAGATTAAGAAAGCGGAATTCAATGAGGATGTTGAAAAAATAGATTTTTCAGATGTTCATGGACAGTTTCACGTGAAACGTTCTTTTGAAATTGCCGCCGCAGGATCGCATAACCTCATCATGCTCGGCCCACCGGGAACCGGTAAATCGATGCTGGCGGCTCGTTTACCGACTATATTGCCGGAATTGACGGAACAACAGGCGCAACAAACAGCTGCGATTGCTTCTATCAGCGATTCAGGCCTGGATGCAAAAAAGTGGTTACAACCGCCCTTTAGAGCGCCGCATCATACCGCTTCGGCTGCGGCATTGGTTGGCGGCGGTAGTAACCCAAAGCCGGGTGAAATATCCTTGGCTCACCACGGTGCGTTATTTTTAGATGAATTGCCGGAATTTGATCGTAAGGTTCTGGAGGTATTAAGGGAGCCTTTGGAAACCGGCCATATCACCATTTCCAGAGCCAACCGGCAAGCCGAATTTCCGGCTAATTTCCAATTAATCGCCGCAATGAATCCTTGTCCTTGCGGTTATTTGGGCGATGCCTCCGGGCGTTGTCGTTGCACATCGGAACAAGTTGCTCGCTATCGGGCAAAAATATCAGGCCCGCTATTGGATCGTATCGATATGCATTTGGAAGTGCCCAGAGTGCCTTTAGATGTTTTAAGGAAAGGATCCGAACAAGGCGAAGAAAGCAGCGCTGTAATTCGACAACGCGTATGCGCCGCTCGTGAAAAAGCCATGCAGCGCTGCGGCAAAGCCAATGCAAATTTAAGTGCTGCGGAAGTGAAACAATTTTGCGCCTTGAGTGAACAAGGCCACCAAATTCTGGAGCAAGCAATGGAGCGTTTCGGGCTTTCCCACCGCGCTTATCATCGCATCTTAAAATTGGCCAGAACCATTGCTGATTTAGCCGGTCAGGACTGCATCGAAATATCACATCTATCCGAAGCCATTAATTATCGTAAACTGGATCGTCATCAATAAACTATGTCCAATAAGCTGAATCAACAGCAACAACAAGCGGTTAAATTAATCGATAGACCGTTATTAGTATTAGCTGGGGCCGGCAGCGGCAAGACCCGGGTGATTACCGAAAAAATAGCCTATCTGGTGGGACAAGGTATCCCCGCTCGCAATATCGCCGCCTTAACCTTTACCAATAAAGCAGCCCGGGAAATGAAAAGCCGGGTAACTCGCTTATTGGACGATAAACAAAGCCGTGGTTTGCGGGTATCTACTTTCCATTCTTTGGGTTTGGATATATTGCGGAAAGAATGTCAGGCGCTGGGTTATAAAGCGGGCATTACTTTATTCGATGAGCAAGATAAAATCAGTTTATTGAGAAATCTGATCAGTCATGCCGAACATCAAAGCTATGACATCGATGTAATTGATAGCTATAGTTGGCAAATCGGTCAATGGAAAAATGCCTTTGTCACTCCGGAACAAGCTTTATCAACCGCAACCGAAGAAAATCAATCGGCGGCATTATTGTATGAAGAATATAATCGCAGTTTGAAAGCCTATAACGCGGTGGATTTTGATGAACTGATTTTTTTGCCGGTGATCCTATTTCAACAACATCCGCAAATATTGGAGAAATGGCAAAATCGTATTCGATACATGTTGGTGGATGAATATCAGGATACCAATATCACTCAATATCAATTAGTTCGATTGTTGGCCGGTCAGTTGGGTCGCTTCACCGTGGTCGGCGATGATGATCAATCTATTTATGCCTGGCGCGGCGCTCAGCCTGAAAATTTGGCGCAATTGCAAAAAGATTATCAACGTTTACAAGTAATCAAGCTGGAACAGAATTACCGATCCTCCGGGCGTATTTTAAAAGTCGCCAACAAACTGATCGCTAATAATCCCCATGTATTTGAAAAACAACTATGGAGTAATTTAGGTTTTGGCGATCCCTTGCGGGTATTGAGCCATAAAAACGACAGTAGCGAAGCCAAGCAGATTGTATCTGAAATTATTCACCATAAATTCAGGCATGGCGGCAAGTTTTCCGATTATGCGATACTTTATCGCGGTAATCATCAATCGCGTTTATTCGAACGAGAGATGCGGGAAAACAATATTCCCTATTTCATCAGCGGTAGCACTTCGTTTTTTTCTTATGCCGAAATTAAAGATGTATTGGCGTATTTAAGGTTGTTTGTTAATCAGGATGACGATGCGGCTTTTTTACGCATTATCAATACGCCGAGAAGAGAAATCGGTCCTTCCACATTGGAAAAATTAGGCGCTTACGCCAATAATCGACATGTCAGTTTATTCGCCGCCTGTCATGAATTCGGCTTGCAGCAGCATTTATCGGAAAAAGCCGTTTATCGATTGAAAAAGTTTTGTGGGTGGGTGAATGAAACCACTGACCAAATTACCTATGGCGATACTTTTGCGGTGATTCATCAAATGTTGGATCAGGTTAATTATCAACAATGGTTAACTGAAAACAGCAAATCTCAAATTTCCGCCGAGCGTAAAATGAAAAACGTGTACGACTTGATTGATTGGCTGAAGCGAATAGCGGAAAAAGATTCAGCAGCGGAAAAGTCGCTCACTGATGTCATTAATCAAGTTTTGTTGATGGATATACTGGAGCGCAATCAGGAGGAAGAAGCCGGTGATCAGGTCAGTCTGATGACCTTACATGCTTCCAAAGGACTAGAGTTTCCACATGTGTTTTTAATCGGCATAGAAGAGAATTTATTGCCGCATCAAAACAGCATTGAAACCGAGAATATCGAAGAAGAACGGCGCTTGGCTTATGTCGGCATTACTCGCGCCCAGCGGACTTGCACCTTCAGTTATTGCACCCATCGTAAACGCTACGGCGAAATGGAAGAATGCGCACCCAGCCGCTTTTTAGAAGAACTGCCGGAAGAAGATTTGGAATGGGCGAACAAGAAACCTTTAGATCCTGAAGTCGCCAAGCAACGCGGTAAATCTAATCTTGCTCTGTTAAAAAAAGAACTCGCCTCTTTGGGTTAATTCATGAACAAAGAAAAACGACTTGCTATCTTCCAGGCGCTCAGCGCGGCTATTCCGGAACCTGAAACCGAACTGAATTATTCAACGCCGTTTGAATTATTGATTGCCGTGGTATTATCCGCGCAGGCGACTGATAAAGGCGTTAACAAAGCCACCGACAAATTATTTCCGGTCGCTAATACCCCGGAAGCCATTTTAGCTTTGGGTGAAGAAGGTCTGAAAGAATACATTAAAACCATCGGACTTTATAATAGCAAAGGCGCTAATATCATTAAATTGTGTCAGGCCTTGATCGACCATCACCAAGGCCAAGTGCCGCAAACGCGCGAACAATTGGAAGCCTTGGCCGGCGTCGGCAGGAAGACAGCCAATGTAATTTTGAACACCGCTTTCGGCCAACCCACGATTGCTGTGGATACGCATATTTTCAGAGTCTCCAACCGAACCAGAATCGCAGCGGGTAAAACCGTACTGGAAGTTGAAAAGAAACTGGAAAAATGGATACCGAAAAGCTATAAATTAGATGCTCACCATTTGTTGATTCTACACGGTCGTTATACCTGTAT
Source organism: Methylococcaceae bacterium (assembly GCA_006844585.1). Classification (GTDB taxonomy): domain Bacteria; phylum Pseudomonadota; class Gammaproteobacteria; order Methylococcales; family Methylomonadaceae; genus Methylomarinum. The sequence continues at coordinate 11,346 of SPJM01000191.1, forward strand.
TGCCAGAAAACCGCGTTGTCAAAGTTGTGTGATTGAAACTTGGTGTGAGTTTAAAGAAAAGATTTTAGAATAAGCTATCAGCGGTTGGATAGTTGTTAATGAACCAGGTATTAGAAACATGAAAAAAACTTCAGAATATAAACGTTATCGTCGAATCGGGGGAGATTTAAATGAACAATTCATGAGTGAATTGAAAAGACCTGATATCAAGAATGCAGGAAGATTGTTAGGTATTTTGAAAAAGGACGCACTCGTTGTGGATGGTGACGTGGAAATTGATCGTTTTATGGATTTCGCACTTAATGATTATAAAAATGTTGCCGGTAAGTCAGCTGTTTTGAGCTATAAAGAAAAACATTATGACAAATTGAGCAATCAACAAAAAAAAATCATAGATGCTACGCTGGAGGCAAAATCTTCTTTATATCAAGTGAACAAAGTGGACAAAAAAAATCGCCTTTTATATTTATCGGATGTAATTGAAAAGGGCGAGGAATTGAGTTTAATGGATATAGGTTTTAGTTCCTCAGAAAAAATAATTAATCATCTGATTTATACTCGAATTATCAGTATAGGCGATATCAATATGACCTCAGGCGCAGCCTATTTGTTCGAGAAAAGTGACCAAACTCTATTGCTAGAAACATATAATAAACTGCTAAAGAAAGCGCCTGTAAAAAATATACAAATGGCAAAGGCAATTGCTTTTTTTAAATTGAATAAAAAAATGGGTTCCGAAGTGCAATATGGGGAAGTATAGAGGTCTATTTTCGGTTGCTAATATTTAGCCGTCTTAATATTTTTAAATGAAAGTTATTAAGCTTTTTACTGCTCATGTTGAATAATCAAGCTCAATCTTTTTGGATTTTTTTTTGTTTTCTAAATTTCGCTTATCCAGATAATTGTTTGGCGAATGAAGGCATCTCCTATCAAGTCGAAATAGCAGGCCTGGAAGATGATTCCCTTGCTGATAAACTTTTGCAGTATTCAACGACTGAACAACAAAAAGAGCACTTACCAAAAAGTTTATTTACTCTGGAAAACAGAGCCGAAAAAGATATTCCGACTTTTTTAAAGATTTTACGTTCAGAGGCTTATTATCAAGCTCAAATCAAAATCGAATCGCAACAGCAAGACGCTGACGCCGAGATTATTTTTCAAATTGATTCCGGAGAACAATACCGAATACATGCTGTAAATATCAAAATCCATGATGCCGCTGTTAATCAACCCACTCTGGAGGAAATCGGTTTACAAGCGGAACAAGCCGCATTGACCCAATCCATTCTGGATGCCGAGCAGCAATTGCTCACTTATGTTAAGAATCAAGCTTATCCTTTTGCCGAATTGTGTAAAAGAAAAGTAATCGTCAATCATGATTTACAACAGATGAATGTCGATTTTTGCGTGAATGCGGGCGAACAAATTCATATTGGCGAGGTGAGTTTTACCGGCAATGATAATATTGAAAGTGACTTTTTAGCCGATTATATTCAATGGCAATCCGGTACTCTTTATAACCAGGATCAACTTAACGGCAAACGGCTTAAATTAATTAACAGCCGATTATTCACAACCGCGCGCATGCACTTAGCCAAAAATCCAGACGCACAAGGACATCATCCGGTGTCGTTTGAATTGACTGAACGTTTGCCGAGAACCATCAGCACCGGCTTAAGACTGACTACAGATGAGGAGTTGTTCTTACTGCGTTTTGCTTGGGAGCATCGAAATTTATGGGGACGAGGCGAAGCTCTGGAAGCGGAGTTAAACATTTCCATGATTAAGTCCTCGCTGAAATCAAGCTTTAGAAAACCGGCAATTTACGCGCCGAAAAATACTTTGGTGATTGATGCTGAAATCACCCGGGAAGATACGGATGCATATGAAAGCATGCGGGCGGAATTTATTGCCGCTATCGAACACCAAATAGATAAGAAAATGCGCATTAACGCCGGGTTGGGGTATCGCTTTTCAAGAGTCACTGAAGAAAATGAAGACACCGAAAACTTTAGTTTGGTTTCTTTGCCGGTGCGCTTCAGTTGGGATTATAGCGACAATTTTTTGGAACCGACGGCGGGTGGTCGTTTATGGGTGGATTTTGTTCCCTTTTGGAATATGAATTCAAGCAAGCCTTTTTTAAAACAGAAAATACGTTATAACCAATATCTAAGTCTCACCGAAGCGGATGATTTAATCTGGGCCAGTCGTATAATCGTGGGCAATATTATCGGTTCATCTATTGATGATGTGCCTGCGGATTTGCGTTTTTATGCCGGCGGCGGCGACACTATTCGCGGGTACAGTTTCCAATCGGTGTCGCCTACTGACACAGACGGCCTTATTCACGGCGGTCGTTCGTTGTTAACCTTATCGACTGAACTGCGCGGCTGGATTACCGACACTATCGGCTTAGTGGCTTTTGTGGATGCAGGGAGAGCCTTCGCCAATGAATATCAGGATTTTAATGACCCGCTGCAAATCGGCGCCGGTTTGGGGGCGCGTTATAAAACGCCGATTGGCGCCGTGCGTCTAGATGTTGCAAGACCCGTGAATAAGCGAGAACAAGATGACGAATTTCAATTCTATATCAGCATAGGACAAACATTTTGAAGTCTTTACTTTCCAATGCCTGGCGTCGCCGGGGACTGCGAATATGCATCTATTTATTTGCCGCCGTGATTGCTGCGCCACTACTGTTCGTTGCCTTACTGCAAACCGGCTGGGGACAAAAGCAATTTACTGACATTATTAACCAAAGTTTAAAAAATGATGAAAGTGAAATTATCATCAGCGAAATAAAAGGATCCATCCCCTTTAATATGCAAATTCCTTTGATAACGATTGCTGATAAAAAAGGCATATGGCTGCGCTTAGATCAATTACGATTTGAGGGGTCTGTTCAAGCCTTATTGCGTAGTGAACTGCTTATTCATGCCTTACATGCCGAACGTTTGCAAATTTCTCGTCTGCCGCCCGGCAAAGTTGAACCAGAACAAACTGAGCCTTTGCAATTACCGGAACAACTTCCTGCCTTTGATGTTTCGCTGCCGGTTATCAATATTCAACAACTGGGTATTGATGATATTCAATTAGGCGAAGCCGTCATTGGCCAAACAATGGCGCTGACTTTTCAAGCGACGGCGCAAACTTTTGAGCAACAGATCAACACTCAAATTGAACTGTTCAGAACGGATCAGGATAATTTAAAGGCTTTATTGAATGCGGAAATTTTATTGGATCCTTTATCGCTTAAACTGAATTTTAAAGTGGATGAAACAGGCGGTTTATTAGCGGACTTGAGTCAGCGCAAAGAATTTGATGATTTACATTTACAGTTAACCGGCCAAGGTTTGCTCAGTGATTGGAGAGCGAAGTTAGAGGGTAAATTGGGCGGTGTGGGAAGTTTAGCCAGTCACTTGCATTTGGCTATGGATGAACAATCATCGTTGCAACTGGAAACGCTTGTTGACCTTGAAGCCGGATTAATAGACAAGGAATTGTTGCAAACAATTGGCGAAACACAGCAACTTAATCTTAAATTACTGGCTTTGGATTCCGAAACGGTACGTATGGATGACTTGCGCTTTAGCAATAACTTGCTCAATCTGAATGCGCAATTAAAGGCTCAACTCAATGCGCAAACAGTAGAAGGCGATTTAGCGATTCAGTTAGCTCAATTAGAACAGTTACAACCTTTATTGAAGTCTGATTTATCCGGTCAAGCCGAGTTAACAAGTCAACTATCAGGCACCTTTAAACAACCCGTATTTGATCTGAAACTATTGCTCAATAAAATTCGCGCTGATGCTTTTCAAGCGGATCAACTGAGCGCGAATATTCAATTGAATACCCTCAAAACATTGGAGGACAAACTTTTTGATTTACAATTGAACGGCTCCGCTAAGGGCTTGGCGCAACAGGGAAAAGCATTACCGGAAAAAGACTTATATTGGGATATTTTGGCGCATACGGATGCAAGACAACAAATCCATTTAAAGCAATTTACGCTGGCCGGTGATTGGAGTCGAATCAAATTAAGCGGTTTGTTTGATACCCAAAATCAACAAGGCGACTTTAAGCTGGCGCTTGATGTGGACAATCTGCAAGCGGTCAGTCAAACCTTAAATGCGCAAATGCATCAGCAGGCTGCGATTAAAATTCATCCACAACTACAGCAAATTGATATTGATCTGGATGCGGACATTAGCCGGTTAAGCGGCTTGCCGGCAGTTGCAGGGGATTTGTTAGGTTCGCATATTCAACTGGATTCCCGGATTCAAGTTAAGCCATCGCAAGCACTGGAAGTGCGTAACTTGCAATTAACATCAAAAGCCTTAAGCGTTGACGCCGGTGCGCAACTGAATCTGGAAAACAGTCAACTGGAAGCGCAATTAAATCTGCATATTCCCGAATTAAACAGTAAAGACGTGGCCTTGCAACAATTAAGCGGCTTAATTCAAGTAAGCGGTTACAGTCATCAGCCGAAAATAAGCGCCGATATTAATGCAGATAGACTAGAAGCAGCCGGTCAACAATTGCAGGCTATCGTATTAAAGGCTGATGCTGAGCAGCTCGCTGAACAGACAACAGGAAAATTGTCATTAACGGCTAAACAGCATCAACAGCCGTTAAACCTCAGCGCAAATTATGCGCTTAAAGACCAGCAATTGACTATTGATCAACTGATGTTTCAAGGCCCTGAAACAGACTTAAGCGGACAACTGGCTATGCAAGCGGGACTGTTGCAAGGCAAACTGTCCTTGAACAGCGAATTGGCGGCCTTAAAACCCTGGACGCAACAAGAACTCAGCGGCAGCCTGAACATTGAAGCCGAGTTAAAACCGGTTAAGCAACAACAAACAGTTGAGATAAGCGGACAATTAAAACAACTTGCCATGCAGCCATTGACTATTCAACATATCCAGTTGGCGGCAATGGTGGAAGATGCCTTAAAAAAACCACATTTCAATGCGAGTTTAAAACTCAATAATTTAACACAACAAGATACCGAAATTAATACGCTGACAGCTAATGTTAACGGTGTGGCGGATGATCTACGCCTTAAATTAGCAACCAAAGGCAGGCATATACACGGCTTTGAAATTGATCTATTGGCTTTGTTGGTAAAACAAGCGGAACAGACGCAAATACAATTACAAAATTTAAACGGTAAGTTGGCCGATCAAACGATTAGATTAAAGCAAGCGGTGCGTTTGGCGCATTCATCGAAACAGACTCAATTATCGCCTTTGCATTTAACAATCGGCGCAGCAGAATTACAGGCGCAGGCCGATTACAGCGAACAAAAAACAGTGGGACAATTGCAATTAACAGCGCCGTCCGCTTTTCTGCAATCCTTTGTCGAATTACCTGTATCAGGCGATATTAACGCCCGCGTCAGCTTATCGGGTAGCGCCGAAAAACCGCAATTGGCATTGGACGCCCAACTAAACGACATCAAACCGATTGGCGATGGCTATGATAAGTTTCCGGCCAGCACCTTACAACTTAACGCCGCTGTTCAAGGCGCTCAATTACAAGCTGATTTGAATTTGCATAACCCACAGTTTACCCAGGCCATACAAGCGCAACTGAAAGCGCCTGTCGCATTTCAACTACAACCGTTTGTATTTCAGCCGGATGAAACAGCGCCAATGTCCGCAAAGGCCGATATTAATCTGGATTTGGCGCAAGCGACTGAAAATATACCTTTAGAGGGGCAGCAAATTAAAGGTTCCTTGCTGGCGGCCTTGAATGTGGCGGGTTCAATCAAGCAACCGGATATACAAGGGCATATTACTTTAGATAACGGCGAATATCAAAATGCAGACACGGAAACTTACTTTAAGGATATTGGCTTAAAACTGGAGGCATTACCGGAGCAGATTAAATTATCGTCTTTGTATTTAAAAGACAATAAACAAGGCTATTTGAAAGGTTCAGGCGGCTTAATGCTTAATCAGCAACAAGACCACCCTTTTGATGCGGAACTGGAAATTAATCATTTGCAATTAGCCGATAGTCTGGAAATGCAAGGTCATTTAAGCGGTCAGTTAGCGCTAAAGGGTAATAAAAAAGAGGCTTTACTGAAGGGTATGTTGTCGATAGATGATTTTCGTTATCAATTACCTTCATCTCTATCACAAAAAGATATTCCTGAAATAGAAGTGACTGAGGTGCGCGAAGGTGAGTTAGTCGTCAACAAGGAAACGGAACAAGACAGCAATAGCCAAAATAATAAAACCGCGCTGAAATTGGATATGGTAGTCAAAATACCTAAACAATTTTATATACAAGGGCATGGATTAGACTCCGAATGGCAGGGAGATTTAAGTATAAAAGGTATGGCGCATAAGCCGGAAATAATCGGTATGATCCAAACTAAACGCGGTTCTTTAGAATTACTCAATAACCGCTTTATTTTTAAACGCGGATTGATTGATTTTAACGGCGCATTCCCGCCTGTTCCCAGTCTGGATATTGAAACAGCAGCAGATACTGATAAAGGCGAAGCGATGATCAGCATCACCGGAATGGCTGATAAACCGGAATTGACTTTGAGCAACAACCCGGCTTTGCCGCAAGATGAAATAATATCCAATCTGTTATTCGATGATGATTCCAGCAACATTTCGCCCATGCAAACCCTACAATTGGCCGACACCGTAAGTTTGCTGGCCCAAGGCGGCTTAAGCAGTATGGAAGCATTGGGTAATTTGCGCAGCGGCTTGGGACTGGATCGTTTGAATATGGGCGGCGATGATTTTGAAACGGCCTCGGTAAAAGCCGGTAAATATGTAACCGATAGTATATACGTTGAAATTGAGCAGGGACTGGCGACTGAATCCAGCACCGCGACGGTGGAATTAGATTTAATGCCCGAAGTGAAAGCCGAAGTTGAATTCAGTCAAGAATCAGATAGCGCTATCGGAATTAAATGGAAGTATGATTATTAAACTAAATTGAGAAATTAAGGAGACAGCTGTGAATCAATACATAATCACTTATATGGGTGGAGATCAACCATCCAGCCCGGAACAGGGACAAAGAAATTTCGCCAAATATCAAGATTGGTTGAGTGGTTGAGTGGTTTAGGGGAGGCGGTGGTTAAGCCTATGGTTCCTTATAAAAATATCCATACCCTTAAAGCGGACGGATCCGTTACTGAGGGTAGTTCAACAACGATGACGGGGCATACTATTATTCAGGCTGAAAGCGTTGAACAAGCGATTGAAATGGTACAGTCTTGTCCTTTTTTGGAAATTAACGGAACGCTTGAAGTTGCTGAAATCATATCTATGTAATACAGTTTGAATATACTTCGTGCGGTTAGGGTTGCTGTTTTGTAGTGATGGGTTAAGAATGGAAAGATTAAATTCTAAGAAAGTATTATAAAAAACTGGGGCGCAGTATTCCGGCTATTGTTAATATGTTCAGGCGTATCAAATTGATTTCGAATTTCAACAAACTTTTAACTATCTCCATGTAGAGCCAGCTTATACTCTGATTAAGGCTAAACAGTCATTTGTAATATTGCCTCATTTTTTTCAATGAAACAGCCTTGATTTTGCAAGCATGCCCTGCGCTGCCGAAAGCTTGGTAACGCGCCCGGCAAATACTGCTGACTGCTTCTCTGGCGACTTTGTAAATTTTACGCGGATCAAAGTCAGAAGCATTGTCTTTATCGGCGATATAGCGACGAATGGCGCCGGTGGAAGCCATTCGTAAATCAGTATCAATATTGACTTTACGCACCCCGTATTTAATGCCTTCAACAATTTCTTCAACCGGCACCCCATAAGTTTGCGGAATATCGCCGCCGAATTCATTAATGCATTGCAACCAATCTTGCGGCACAGAACTGGAGCCGTGCATTACGAAATGGGTATTGGGCAAACGTTGTTGTAAGGTTTTTAAACGCTCTATAACCAACACATCGCCGGTCGGCGGTTTACTGAATTTGTATGCCCCGTGGCTGGTGCCGATGGCTACCGCCAAAGCATCAATCTGTGTTTGCTTAACAAATTCCGCCGCTTCATCCGGGTCTGTTAACAATTGACTGTGATCTGATTGCGAACGATTTTCCAGTGAGCCTAAACAACCGATTTCGCCTTCAACCGATACCCCGCAAGCATGCGCCATATCCACGACAGTGCGGGTGACTTTTACATTGTATTCAAATGAAGCCGGCGTTTTCATATCTTCCAACAAAGAACCATCCATCATCACCGAACTAAATCCCGATTGGATGGCTTGTGCGCAAATAGTGGGCGTAGGGCCGTGATCGCGATGCATGACAATCGGAATATGCGGATATTGCTCCACCGCTGCTTGAATTAAATGGCGTAAAAATATCTCGCCGGCAAAAACATTGGCTCCCGCCGAACCTTGCATAATAACCGGACTGTCGCAATCGTCGGCGGCTTGCATAATAGCTTGCACCTGCTCCATATTGCTGACATTAAAGGCCGGTACCGCAAAGTTATGTTCGGCGGCGTAATCCAGAAGTTGTCGTAATGATACTAAAGCCATGTATGGCGCTCCTAAGTTTATTTAATTTTCAATAACCAACCGTCTTTACCGTTGCAGTTTTTTCCGGATTTGGCGCTGATGTTGATTCGGGCGTATGTGGATTGTAAATCTGTCGGAAGATGTCCGGAAATAATATACTGCGCGCCGCTTTCATCAATATCTACAGAGACAGCTTGTTTTTTGACGCTTACTTCCAGGGTGGTGATATCGGTATTGGAAGAAGCGGTAAAAGAAAATCGGCTTTGTGGAGGGACTTCAGTTAAATGTTCTGGTTGGAATTGATAAAAACTCGGTTTTTTGCAGGATCTTGAGCTGCCGCCGCTGCCGTATGCCAATAATTGGGTAGGTATGCTGACAGTTAAAATGGCTATGGAGAGTATTATTTTGGTCATTATTATTCCCCTTTTTCATGGCTTGATAAAGCTTAATTAAACGCGTGATGAATGGAATTATCAAGCCATATTATTAAATAACATAGTTTTTTTTTCATAATGGATTTGGTAGTATGAACAATGTTACAGTTTTATTAATTTTATGTGAATCGGTTGTCTGTTGATTAGCATTCATCTTTCTCGGATTGGCTTCAAGGGAGTGTGGAATACCGGTTTAGGAGTTTTAATGATCTACAATGATCAATTCATATGGTTACACTTTCCAAAATGCGCTGGTACAAAAATCGAATATTTGTTCAATAAATATTTTGCTGATCAATCTGATTTACATTTAGATGAAAGCGATTACAGTAAAAACCCCACCATATCCTGGCATGATTCTATTGCTAACCGTCAGCAGCGCGATTCTAACTTTAATCCAGGCGACAGAACAATCATTTGTTCATTTAGAAGATTGCCGGGATGGTTGGAAAGTCGTTACAAATTTGAATATCATCGTAGCCCGGGACTGGATCATGACCCTAATTTGTTGTTGAAAGGACTATTTTTGGAAAGCGATGGGAATGTAAGTCATGCGGACTATTATGCATTTAAATATTTCCCGAAAGAGCTGTTAAAATCAGGCAAATTAAAATTCTTACGCACGGAATATTTTGAGGAAGATTTTAAAGCTATTTTTTCTGAGTTTTTGGATATTTCAAAAATTCCGCAATGGGAATATCAGCAAAAAATCAATGATTCGGAAGGTAGTTTACCTGATGAAGTGAAAGATATAATAATGAATCAACAGAATAAAATTTATAAACACTGTCCTTATTGGCGAAAAGTAGAGAAATTGGCTTATTCGAATAAAAGCAAGAATAAGTTACTATTTCGTTTGTTTCAGTAAGAATTTAAAATCGAAAGCTGGGTTAACAAAGGATTAATATAAAGAAGTTTATTATTGATCAGTTTTAAAACTTTCTGAATAAACGGCCTGATTATGAAAAAGAAAATCCGTAGTTTACTTGCTTTTTTCTGTGTTGCTTCCTCGTTGATGCAGAGTGTAAAAGCCGACAACAATTTCGCAGCTTGGCTGTATAATTTTTCCGTACTGGATAATCAAGCCACTGTTACCCAGTTACAAACCCTGAATATCGATCAGGCTTATTTAGCGGTTAGCGCTAAGAAGTTACTGCCGAATGGTGAAATCGCCGATGCCGCCTATACCGATAAACTGAGTCAATTTTTATCTTTGGCCAATGCGCAAGGCATCCAGGTTCATGCGATGACTTTGATGGATAAAAACTTTTCCTTAGTGGAAAAACATCAGCGGGCTGCTGATATGGTGAGTTGGATTATCGATTTCAATAATGCCCAAAGCGCGGGTCAAAAATTGGTTGGAATTCATATCGATACCGAGCCGCATACCTTGAGTGAATGGAAAGCTGCGAAAAGCGCCAACGACTGGGATACGGTAGAAAGCATTATGGCGCAATATGTGGAATTACTGACCTTACTGGATCCAATTGTTCATAGCGATCCGCAAATGTCTTTTTCCGCAGCGATACATTGGAAATATAATGAATGGGCGGCGCGCAATCGTTTACCCTCCGGCGACACTGCAATATTAAGACAATATTTGGATGTTGTGATGCCGATGGTTTATGAGACGGATTCGCTAAGATTGATTCAACGCAGATCGGCGGATGAAATTGAAGAAATGCCGACGTTGATTGGGATCAGGGCGGTCGATTTTGAAAATTATGATGCGATTATTGCAGCTAAAAATGAATTGGATGCAAATAATGCCGATCAGCCTCATTATTTAGGCGTCATTGTGCATTCTTTCAGCGAATTGAATATTAAATATTTGAAAAATTAATCTCAGTCCTTAGAGGTTAAAGGCGCGCACCGCGCGCCTTCATTGCTTATATTCCATCACCACCACATCAATGCCGTTGTCTTTCAAGCGTTTCTTCAAACCGTAAACGCTGGAAGGCCGAATAAACGGACCCAAGCGCACCCGGTTCCATTCCACATCGCCTACTTTGGCTTTTTCAACACGGGATTCGATACCCATCATGGCTAGTTTAATCTTTCGGTCATTGGCGTCGGTAAAATTGCGGAAGGAACCGGCTTGAACGATATATTGAGTGGATTTGGCTTTGCCGACCCGCTCTTCCCTGACTCGGGTTTTTATTTCATAATCCGGCACCACCACATCTTTTTCCGGCAGCAGGGTATAAAAATCGTAACGTGGTTTTTCAGGCTCCTGAGCCTTCTTTTTCGCTACGGTTTTAACCGCGGGTTTTTTAATGCTGACTGCAACCGCTTGAGATGCGGCTTCCTCATCGACAGGCGCAGAACTGCGCAAATGATAGAGAAAACCAGCAAACAGCCCGACTAAAATAATAACCAACAGCCATTTCCACCAAGAAATGCCGGATGCTTTATTGTCCGATTGGTTGGCTCTGTATTTATAGTCTTTAGGCATTGTTATCTGTTTCAGTAGTGATAATGAAGTTGGGCGATTAACAGATTATCATCGGTGACTTTATACACAATTCTATGTTCATCGTTAATGCGCCTTGACCAATAACCAGAGAGGCTATGTTTTAAAGGTTCTGGTTTACCAACACCTGCAAAGGGGTCGCGCAGAATATTCTTAATTAATGTATTAATCCTTTTTAAAATAGCATTATCAGATTTTTGCCAATACAAGTAGTCGGCCTGAGCCTTGGAGGAAAATGTGAGCTTCATTCAATTAACGCTTGTTCAATACCTTTGCCATCTTCTAATTCAGCTATAGACTCAAGTAAGTGTCGGGCATTCGCAGGTGAACGAAGTAGATAGGCTGTTTCTTCCATGGCCTGGTAGTCTTCTAAAGAAATCATGACGACAGGAGACTCTCGTTTTCGGGTAATGATCACCGGGTCATGATCATTACAAACTTTTTCCATTGTTTTAGCCAAATTTGCACGGGCGGCAGTGTAGCTTATCGCATCCATAAGATTGTTAGTAAATAACTCTGTACAGTTTCAAGTACAATAAGTGTAGTTACACACACCAATCGTGTCAACCCGGTGGGGATGAAGTGGCGTTTATTTTTGTTTACGCCACCACTTCATGCCGCCGGTTACGGGAAGCGTCACATCGCTTCAGGGGCGTTGATTTTCAATAATTCCAAACCGTTGGCGAGTACTTTTTTCACCGCTTCGATTAAATTCAAACGCGCATTCCGCATGCCGTCATCATCAACTAAAAATTGATGCGCATTGTAATAAGTATGAAATTGATTCGCTAAATCACGCAAATAATGAATCAATTGATGCGGTTCATATTGCACGGCGGCGCGCTGTAAAATTTCAGGATATTTAGACAGCGTGGTTAAAATAGCCGATTCATGCTCCGCTGTTAATAATGGTAGATTGTCCATGCCCAGACTCAGATCCCGTTGCAGATTTTTTTCCGTTAATTGACGGAAAACGCTGCACACTCTGGCATGAGCGTATTGCACATAATAAACCGGATTATCATTACTTTGCGATGTCGCCAGTTGTAAATCAAAATCCATATGCTGTTCGGACTTGCGCATCACGTAGAAAAAACGCGCTGCATCTTTGCCGACTTCATCGCGCAACTCGCGTAAGGTGACGAATTCGCCGGAGCGGGTGGACATCTGCACTTTTTCAGCGCCGCGATACAACACTGCAAACTGCACCAACAACACTTTCAGCTTGCTTTGGTCAGCTCCCAAAGCCTGCATGGCCGCTTTCACGCGCGGGATATAGCCGTGGTGGTCGGCGCCCCAGATATTGATGATCTGATCATAGCCTCTATCCAGCTTATTCATATGATAAGCAATATCGGAAGCGAAGTAAGTGGTTTGTCCGTTTTCTCTGACCACCACCCGGTCTTTCTCATCGCCCATGCGGCTGGATGCAAACCAGGTCGCGCCGTCTTGCTGATAAAGATAACCGGCTTCCTGTAATCTTTCCAGCGCTTCGGCGACATCGCCTTTATCCATTAACATGCGCTCTGAAAACCAGATCTGAAAATTCACCCCGAATTGTTCCAGATCAATTTTAATATCATCCAGAATTTCTTTTAAACCGACCTGAAACAAATCGCGATATTGAGTATCGCCTAATAGCGTTTTACAGCGGTCAATCAAAGCATCGATATGCGCTTCCTTATCGCCGCCCTGCGCTTCATCGGCCGCAATATCCTCCATCACCAGATCAGCCGGACTACGGTATTCATTATCAATTTTCTGATGCAATTTATCGGCGGTATCAATCACATATTGGCCGCGATAACCATTGCTGGGGAATTCCACCGGCTCGCCGCAAGCCTGTAGATAACGCAACCAGATGCTGGTCGCCAGAATATCCATTTGCCGACCGGCGTCATTAACGTAATATTCCCGCTCTACTTCAAAGCCCACCGCTTCCAATAAATCAGCCACCGCCGAACCATAAGCCGCGCCGCGACCATGGCCGACATGCAAAGGGCCGGTCGGATTGGCGGAAACAAACTCCACCTGTACTTTTTTACCCTCGCCGATAGCGCTTAAGCCATATTGTTTGCCCGCTTGATGAATTTGTTTTACGACCTCAAACTGAGCGTCAGGATTAATAAAAAAATTGATAAAACCGGGACCTGCGATATCAATTTTACTGATTGTGGCGTCAGAGGGGACTGCCGAAACAATTTTTTCAGCCAATTGTCTGGGATTGGATTTAGCCGGTTTCGCCAAAACCATTGCTAAATTGGTCGCAAAATCGCCGTGTTGAGCGTCTTTAACCCGCTCTACCGCAATTTTGGGCGATAATTCGTTATCCAGAACGCCTTCAGTTTTTAAAGTATCAATTGCCTGTTCCAGCAGTTCTTCCAACTTTTGTTTCATGATAAAAAAGGAGTCGCCTAAAAAATAACCGCATATTATCGCCTAAAATCAATCGCTAATAAAGATCTACCGGATCTATATCAATAGACCAGCGGACTTTTTTAGCCTGTTTGGATGCTTGAATGATAGTCGTTAATTGATTAACAAGGTTATGCAGGGATTTACGCTGATTACTTTGTAATAACAATTGATAGCGAAATTGTCCGGCTTTTTTGGCCATCGGCGCGGTCACCGGCCCTAAAGCTGCGACACCGCTGTCAGGAAAGCCGTGTATATAGTCGCTTAACAAACTGAGGAAGCTGAGCGGCGATTGGGTGTCGCTCGCTTGAACCCGGATTAAAACCTGAAAACTATAAGGCGGCAGATTAGCTTGTTTGCGCTCTAACAAAGCGTTGCGGGCAAAAGCCGGGTAACCCTGATTAATCAATACTGTCAATAAGGGATGTTCGGGATGACGCGTCTGCAAAATCACTTTGCCGCGTTTCTCGGCGCGACCGGCGCGTCCCGCCACCTGTTCAATCATCTGCGCGAGTTTCTCGGCGCTATGATAATCAATGCTGAATAAACCGCTGTCCACATCCAAAATCGCCACCAAGGTCACATTGGGGAAATGGTGGCCTTTGGATAACATCTGCGTCCCTAAAATAATATCCGCCTCGCCCCGGTTGATTTGATCCAGATAATTTTCCAAAGCGCCTTTACGTTGAGTACTGTCTCTATCCAGACGCAGGATTTTGTGATCGGGAAATAATTGATGCAAAGATTTTTCGATGCGTTCAGTGCCGATGCCCAAAGGCTGTAACTCGCCTTGTTTACAATGCGGACAGCGAACCATCATTTTTTGTTCGCTGCCGCAATGATGACAACGCAAACAAGCGGCTTCATAGTGAATCACCAAATTGGCGTCGCAGCGCTGACAACGGGAAACATAACCGCAACTATGGCACATCTGCACCGGCGCGAAACCGCGGCGGTTTAAAAACAACAACACCTGCTGCTTTGCCGCCAGAGTGGCTTTCATCGCGGTGACCAAAGGCTCGGATAAGCCATCGTAAATTCGTTTATTGCGGATATCCAATATTTGGAAAAAAGGTTTACCCGCGCCGCCCGCGCGTTCCAATAACAACAGTTTTTGGTAGCGTCCTTGCTCGGCGTTATATAAACTTTCAAACGATGGCGTTGCCGACCCTAATACTATGGGTATATTCAATTGTCGCGCTTTCATCACCGCCACATCGCGGGCGGAAAAGCGAAACCCCTCTTGTTGTTTAAAAGAACTGTCGTGCTCTTCGTCCAAAACAATCAAACCGGGTTTTGCCAACGGCGTTAATAATGCGGAACGGGTGCCCAGCATAATCATCGCTCTGCCTTGTTGCATCTGTAGCCAGGCATTCAGCCGCTGGCGGTCGGTTAAACGGGAATGAGTGGCGACAATGGGAACGGCGAAGCGTTGTTGAAAGCGTTGCTCCAATTGCGGGGTCAAGGTGATTTCAGGTAATAACACCAGCACTTGCAAGCCTTGTTGCAGAACCTGATCAATAACCTGCATATACACTTCGGTTTTGCCGCTGCCGGTGACCCCTTCCAATAAAAATACTGAAAACTCGTTTGCATGAGTGCTGATCTGTTCGATAGCCGCTGTTTGCTGTGCATTGGCCGGTAGCGGCGCTTGTTTACGAATTTTACGAATAACGGCGGGCGCACTTGCGGAAGCGCTTTGTTCAAGCACTAATTGTTTATCCAATAAACCCTTCATGGCGCCGCGCCAGTTACTGTTCCATTGTTTTAATTGATCGATGGTGGCGTTTTGTTGTGACTGCAAAAACTCAAATAAGGCTTGTTGTTTGGGGGCGCGCTTTAATTGATCAGCGCTTAGCAGCAAGCCTTTTTCCGACAAGACATAGTTTTTTTCAGTTTTGATGTGCGCAGCTTTACCCTTCCTCAGCTCCAGAGGAAAAGCCTGAATAAACACTTCACCAATAGGGTGATGATAATATTGACAGGCCCAATGCAATAAAGCTATATCAGCTTCGCCCAACAGTGGAGCTTCATCCAGAACAGCTTCAATCGTTTTCAAGGAGCGTCCGCTGGATGAAGCATGCTCAACGATTTCAATTAATATGCCGGTTTTTGTTGAACGACCAAAAGGAACCGTTACTCTGAGGCCGGGTAATAGACTCTCAATCTTCAAATCATCCGCTAATAAATAATCAAAGGTTTTAAATAAAGGCACAGGCACCGCTATTTTTAAAATCATTGAGGCAGACGAAGGCAAATCAGACATTTCAGGATCGCTTGTTAATGACTTATCCACAAAAGCTGTGGATAAGTTTGTGGAGAAGAGGGTGATAAGAACCCTTAATGATTGATTTTAAGGTTGATTTGATGGCGGACAACACAGTATACAATTTAACAAATCCTTATATTACAACAACTTAAGATTATTGATTAAAATTTTTCAAGTTATTAGTGATAAATGCACGGTTAATCAGGAAAATGTGAATAAATCAATCCGGTTTGTATCAATAAACGAAATAATGGCATGATAGATGGACTAAATTGCTCAAAGTATAGAATAGGATAGTGCGCACCGCGTATCGTTAGTTGGCGCTGAAAATGCTATTAATGCTCGTTCCCCATGTTATCAATAAACACACACCAGGACTATGAAAATAGCGTTCATTGCAAATGAAATGACCCATCGGCAGATTTGGGATCAAATAGACCGACAATACCAATTGAGCTATTTGCAAATGGGACAAGCGGTGACGGATTATGATTTGGTGATATTCGATGCGGCATTGGATGAAACGGACATTAGGCGGCAACCGTGTTCCTGCTGGATGATTGTCAACGCCGATGGCATTCAGGATAGCTTGCATTATTATCAAATTGGCGCAGTTGCGGCGCTGGGTGGGAAATATGACGCCAATCTATTACAACAATGCTGGCAAACAGTGGAAAGCGGCAATATTTATCTACCGCCTGAATTGTTGCAAATATTAGCGATGCGGCAAATTAAAAAAATGTTGTCGCCGTTCAGCCGATTGACTTCCCGTGAATTCGATATTTTCTGCTTACTGGCCGAAGACTTTGAAATTGCTGAAATCGCTGAAAACCTCGGCGTCAGTGAAAAAACAGCCTTTAACTGCCAAACCAACATCAAAACTAAATTGAAGGTAAAGAACAAATTGCAGATGAATCAATGTGCTCAAAAAAATGGCTTAATTTAAAGAAATCGGTTAAAATTCCCAAAAAAAAGGAATTTTTCCTGTTTACTTATTTATTTGACTTGATCTATTTCAGGAGAGCAGTGATGAAAAAATTATTAGGCGGTTCAATAGTAGCGTTAAGCATGCTCGGTAATGCATATGCAGCAGACCAGGGTTTGGAGAAATGTATTGCCGCAGCGCAAAAAATCAAATCCGGTGAAAATCTGAAACTGGAAAAACTGAATGTGAACGGCAAACCGGTTTATGAACTGGAAATTCAGGATCCCAACGGTTTTGAATGGGAATTCATGTGCGATGCCAACAGCGGTAAAATCATTGAGACCGAAAGCGAAGTGGAATCAGTGAATAGCCGGGCATTTAAAAGCAAAATGAAAGTGACCGAAGAAGATGCGGCTAAAACCGCATTAAAAGCCTATCCGGGCGTCATTGAAGAAGTTGAATACGAAATCGAAGAAAACGGCGATGCTTCTTACGAATTCGATATCGTCAACAAAAAAGGCGTTGAGACCAAAGTGGAAGTCGATGCCGCCAGCGGCAAAATAATCGAAGTATCCATTGAAGAATGGGAAATCGGCGAAGAAGCTGACGAAAAAAGATAAGGAACGTCCATGTAATAACTTAAACATTTGACTTGTCTTTTTTCTCGTCTTCGGCGTTGCCTACATGGATGTAGGTAAGGGGCGTGAGCAGGAGCGGAAGCTTTGCACAAACAGTTACATAGCTTGCTATGCGCCTGTTTGTGCGCCTCGGCAACTGCTCCATGCGTTGCTCTACCTCCTGCATCCTTGCAGTCGTTGAATACGAAAAAAAATCCTGCGCCAAATGCCCAATTTATTTCATTCCCGTTCCTAAGCGGTTAACCCTGTAGGTCAGACTTCAGTCTGACCTTCGGGCGTTTCAAATCGCGAATCAATTAAGGGTGTCGCTCGCGGTTAGTCAGACTAAAGTCTGACCTACAGGCGTAATCTAGGGCTTAACCGCAATTCCCCAAGGATAACGCCCCACTGCGACTGATTTGGTCACTTTCATAGACTCCAGATCAATAATCGAAATATCATTGCTGATGCCGTTGCTGGTATACAAGCGCTTGCCATCCGGCGAGAAGCTTAAATTCCACACCCGCTGACCAACCAGAAAATATTTTTCCACCTCCAGCGTTTGCGCATCCACTAAGGCTACTCGGTTAGAAGGCCCTAAGGCCACAAAACCCCATTTGCGCTCTTTATCCACCACTACGCCGACAGGCTGCACCTTATCGTCGTTAACGCCTTTCACTTTAAAAGAGATTTTTTTAATCACAGAACGTTGATTCACATCAAAAATCGTCAGCGTGCCGCCCAATTCAGAAGTCGCCCACAATTGCTGGCTATCGGCGGTAAAATGTAGACCGCGCGGTCTGGGATCAATCAAACTGTTATCCACCACTTCCAGCGTTTTGCTGTCTATCCAGTGAATCATATTGGTGGCTTCCGAGGCGTTAGCGACCCAAACGCCATCCGGGCTGGTGGCCACCGGCTCCGGCTCAATCCCCACGCCTATGGTTTTAATCGCTTTCGCGGCTTTCACATCAATCGCGGTTACTAAAGCATCATCCTCATTGGCGACATACAGAAAATTGCCGTCCGGGCTTAAGGCGAAGGTTTCAGGATCTTCACCGGAAGGCAATTCGCCCACTGCTTTCAATGTTTCCGTATCAATCACCTGAATGGTATCGTCATCACTGGTGGCGATATATAAATGCCGATGATCATTGCTGATAGCGATTCCGCGCGGACGCTGGCCCACCGGCACGGTTTTCAATAATTTGCCAGCGATCGGATCAACCACCGCTAGCGCATTATCCTTTTCCAGAGTGACAAACACCGTTTCAGAATAAGCCTGACTGCCGCTGAGCAATAAAGCGGCAAAAAGCAATTGTTTCATAAAATCTCCAGTCCTGTTAAACACAGTTTTTTAAAATAAATGTAGGTCAGACTTCAGTTTGACCAGAAGACCGACATATTATACCGTTCTGTATTAATTCACCGCATTAATCAAGCCCTGCCGCCCGGCGATTAATGTGATTTCGGCAATAGATTTGGCGCCTAGCTTATCCTTAATTGACGTGCTGTGATTACAAACGGTTTTATAACTTAAACACAATTTTTCAGCAATTTCCCGCGATGTCATGCCGTTAGCCAGTAGACAAAACACATCAAATTCGCGGGGGGAAAGCTGGCGAACCTTGTCTTCCTCATGATCTTCCCCGACCATATTGGCGGCCAGTTTCTGCGCCAGCTCGGGCGCGATAAAAGTGCCGCCGCCTGCAATGGCGCGCACTGCCGTCACCAAAGTTTCAGGCACGCTGGATTTAACGATATATCCTTTAGCGCCGGCCTTGATGGCGCGAATCACATAAATCAACTCATTATGAATGCTGAACACCAGAATCCTGGATAATGGATCGCGGTTCAATAAGCGTCGAATGGTTTCAAAACCGCCGATGCCCGGCATTGATAAATCCAGCACCACAATATCGGGCTGATAACGCTCATAAAGCTGACAGGCTTTTTCGCCCCGGTCGCTTTCATAAACCTCGCCGATATCATCCGATAAACTTAAATAGGTCTTATACCCGGTTCTCACCACGGCATGATCATCAACCAATAATACTGTAATTTTATCGCTCACTTAGCGTTCTCATGTTAATGATGGTGAAAAATATACTTAGCACGGAAGCGGACGCCCTATTCAAATTTCCTATCATGCCAGTAATGCGGATCACTGACTATAGGAAAAATTCCTGAATACCAATCCGTTAAGCTAATGATTTTAACGATATACACCGGGAAAATTTCCCGGTGTATACGGGAAGAGTTCCCTACCCTTGCTGATTAAATCTCCCTAAAATGTGCGCTCGTTAACACTTTTGCAGCAGATAAGGTGAATGGCAGAGGAAATAAAAAGCGTCCCCGTTATTTTAAGCGTAGCGCAGGAAGCGCCGATTAATAAAATGCTGGCGGTATTTCAGGATTTAATGGATCACGATGGCTATGGAGATTTCCGGGTAGAAGTCAAAATACTCAAGCGGGGACAAAAGGAAGTGATTATCCACTATGGCAAACAATTTCGTTATGTGTTGGATCAAAATGTGTAACGTCAATACAGGCGCTGAGGGTGCGCTGTCAGGAATATTATAGGTAGCCGGTCAATAGGAAGAGAGGGTCTTCTGAGACGGGTTTAATGAGGAAACAATGAAAATTACAAAACAACAACAGGGTTTTACCCTTCTTGAATTATTAGTCGTCGTCGCGGTAATGGCGATTATTGCAGGCGCAGCCATGATGAGCATGAGCGGCCAGGAAGAACACGCCGGACAAGGCGTGGCGATGCATACCATGCAAACGCTGGAAAATGCTCAGCGTGAATTTTCGATTATCGAAAAGAAATTGCCGGATAATCTGGAATCTATGCTGTGTACTAACGCTGCCGCAACCACGACCAACGGTATGACGGTGGGTATTACCGCTAACCCGGAAGACCCGGATACTCAGGATAATGTCTTGATTAACACTGCGGCTGGTACCGGTGATGGCAGTACTATAACTATTACTGATGCGCGTATTTTCGGCGGCCTTTCCGATGCCGGCTTAATCGGCGGTGGTATGGCTAATTCATTCGCCTCTAAAGTGATTGCTGTTGATTTACCGACTGAAGGCGTAGATTTATTGTTTCAAGCTGGCATTACTTCGCTGCAATTTGCCGATGCGCTAGGGTGTGACGATTTAGATTCGACCGTAAGTATTTCAGATGAGTCTAATGACGTTGCGCTGGATGAATATCCATTAGTGAACACTGCTTTTGATGCGCCGGGTTCAGGCGGTGGTTTCGGATTGCCGGTAACATTGGATCCTGCAGCGACTGCGCCGGTTGTGATGTTTGAAGAGCCAGGCGATATTGGCGGTACAGACGGCGATATTATTGTTCTTCTGGGTATTGGTAATTCTTCTCAATTAGTCACAGACGGCGGCTATTTGGCGAAATCACCTCGCGACGGTAATGTGGCGGGTGATAAATACGGCCATTATGCTTTAGCATTACGTTTGGGTAATGATGCGGATACTGATGCTGACGGTGACTTTACGACTACTCCAGCTGATGTTACCTGGTTGGAAGAGCCTGAATTATTGGCTGTTGTTGATGCAGACGGCGATTACTACGAAGAAGAAATCGCTGAATTTGCAGGCTTAGAAGACGAGTAATCAGTGATGCGGGTTTAGCGCTCATCAAGCGATCAAAGCGCAGCAAAACTAAACAGGGTTGTCTGGTTTACAGAACGATTGCTTAAGGGCGCCAAGCCGCTCTTTAGATGGAAAATGCAGGTTGTGGGTGAGCTTGCGAACCCCGACAAACAAGGGCAGATTAAACCTTGGTTGGGGTTCGTACCTCACCCCAGCCTACAGATGAATAGGATGCGCACCGCGCAGCAAACGCCTGAACGACAGTGAGGCCTTAGCAACGCGGAACGCCTGCACAAATCATTATCAAGCAGGATACTCAAGGACAGAGCGCAGGGATGCAAACCATGATGTTATCCCCCTCATGGAACAAAGCATGGAAGCGTCAGGGTAAGCGGATTGCAAAGCAGTCTGTTTACCCTGGCGTTTGTTTTTGTCAGAAACCTCCGGGAGTGTGTTATCCCTACCTTAGTATGTTGAATAGAAGTATTAGTTTGAAAGTGTCATTACTCTCTGATCTGCGTCGTGCCGACTACACGCGCAGATTTTTTTTGCCTGGCAAACAATCCCCGCAATCAGGGTTTACCTTAATGGAACTGCTGGTGGTGGTCTCTATTCTGTCGATAGTGGCGGGGATGGTGATACTCACCCAGACCAGAAGCCGTGATTACAGTCAGGAGCAAGTGGTGCGCACGGAAATGGAGCAATTGCGGCAGGCGGTGATACGCTATTTTAATGATCAAAATGACTATGTCGGCATGAAGGGCGATTCGCCTGCAGATGTCAGTTTTCTCATTAATCAAAGCTATAGTTGGAATGCGGATTATCGCACTGGTTGGCGTGGGCCTTATATAAAAGGTGGGGATGTTTCTTATCGTACGCCTTATGTCAGTATCGGCGATGAAACAGCTTTGGGTTTCGGCGGCGAAGGCGACCCGGCCAGCGGAACCCTTAATGCCGATTCGGTATTAGCCAAACCCGATCCTTACAACCATCAATCAAGCAATGGTTTTTTTGTCTGGTGTTTGCAGGATACTCAGCCCTGCGTCGGCAACGATATTATTGATATTCCTATAGGCAGGCCTTATTTATTTTTTGATTTGGAAACTTACCATGATACCGGTAATGACCGAAAAGCGCGGATAGTCAGTCTAGGGCCGGATGGCGTTTATGATTCAGATCCGGCGGGTTGTGATGCTGATGAGACGGATACCGGCCATGCTGATTATTGCCAACGCGATGATGTCTGCACTGCCGCCAATGATGACCTTGTATTATGTTTTTAAATTCCGCTCGGTTAATCTCTGCCTTTATTAAAAGTGGTAGGCTATGCAGCGCATACCTTGCGCCATTAAACGCTACGCGGTGCGTACCCTACGGGATCGGCGGTGAAGAATGGTCGGATTATGTGGGGTATTTGATGATGATTAAGCGATATTTTTTATTGCGGTCTCTTCAAGTTGTAGGGTATGCACTGCATACCTCGCGCGGCCAAAAGGTACGCAGTGCGTACCCTGTGCGCTGCGGCGGTAAAAGAACGGCGGCTTGGGTGTGGGTTATTTGATGAAAACAAGGTTGCAACAAAACGGCTTCACCTTGCTGGAAATGGTCTTGGTGCTGTTGATCATGGGCATGGTGGCGAGTATGTCGGTGGCGTTTATTGATAATGAGGATAATCAATTGCGCTATGAAACATCGCTTCATAAATTAACCCTTTTGCGGGATGCCGTGATTAAGGAAAGGGAGTATCAAAACCAGGTCTTGTTGTCGGGTTTTGTGGTGGATAATGGGGTGTTGCCGCCATCAGGGAGTGAATTACAAGCATTAATAGCAATGGATGGCGCATGGAATGAAGATGGCGGCAATAATTGGTTGGCTTATACGGCGTTAACACCCCGTTATAAAATTTTAACGGGGGAAACATACGCTGATGTAGCTGGTATCACGGTGAATAAGGGCTATAGAGGCTCTTATATCGCTTCTGGTCTGGATAGTAACAATAGTTTTAATGATGGTTGGGGCGATACCTTTACCTTGGCAACCAGTGCTAATGATCTTGATTTAGGGTATTCAGCTTTCGGAAAACCAGGCGTGTATGGTGATGGCAATGATATAGACCGTGATGTCAATAGCTTTGACTGGTCTGTGCCATTATCTACTTTTACCCAAGTAAAGGTCGTTAATCGTACAGGGACTGACATTATCAATCCAACTTACAAGTTAGCGATGGTGATTTTCAGGAATGACGCGGTGGCTAGTGCTGATGATCGTTGGCATACATTTCATGCGACTGTTGATTTATCTTCAGCAACTATTATCCCCGATGATAATGCAACTGTATCGGGATTAAGTTGGCTGGATGAAGATGGCAATGATGCATCAACAGAGCGGGTTCCTGTAGGAAAAGTAGTGATAGTATTAGTTGATAATTCAAACCATTCGGACATTAAAGCAAAGTCCGTTATGCAAATTGCGCCGCGATACGCCTTATCCGAAATTACCCTGTCGATACAATGATGAAATATTCTTTTGCTGTTTCCCAAGCTCCAGCTTGGGAAACCCAACCGGAAGCTCCAGCTTCCCGAACAGCCTACAGAAAGCAAGAGCTTCCTTTCCCTTTCCCAAACCGGAGTTTGGGAAACAGGGCAACCGGGATTGATAACAGGAAGCTCAATGGATGACCGAAATACTATCCGACTCCCCGCCGGGCTGTATGCCTAAATCCAATATCTTTAAAAGCATAAAGCCCTCATGAACAATCCCCTACACCGCCTAAAACCCATGACAAACTGGCGTCAATCCATGTCCGGCGCTCACGCTCGTCTGTTTTTCTACAGCAACGGTTTTATCTTAAACGGTGCGGTGATTGCGCGTGACGGCGATGGCTTGAAGGTATTGGCGATGGCGGAAAGCAAGCAATTGCCGCAGCAAGCCTTGCCCACCTTGTTACAGGAGTTGAGTCAGCAGCTCGGCGGCTTGCCGAATAAGGCGATTATGCTGCATAGTCGGATGGCCTTGGGGTTGATGGATCTACCGGTGGAAGGGGCGAAAAACCTGCCCCGCGATAAACTGGATAATATCGTCCGTTGGGAAATGGAAACCCTGTATCAGGATCAAGCGCCGCAATGGAATATCGGCAATATACTGGTGCAGTTAGGGATTATTAGCGAACAAGAGCGTGATGATACTGTGCAGTATCAACAACAAGAGCGACATCGGGCGGCCAGTTTCGGCGGCAAGCTGCTACCGTTCGGCGAGATTTTGATTGAACAGGGCAAGCTGGAAAGCGAGCAACTGGAACAATCCCTGAAAATGCAAAGCCAGTTTCAGGAAGGCGATAGTCAGATTGCTTTCGGCTGGCATCAGGCTGCTTCTGAAGGCGGCTTGTTCGCTTCGGCAATGAGTGAGCTGGAAAGACAGCGTTGGCTGGAAGCGTTTGCTGAAAACAAGTTGCATATCGAGCGCTTTTATCCGGCGATGGGAGCGTTGGCGGCTTTATTGCCGGAGGAAGAAAACCAGTGTCTGCTGGAATTGCATCCCACCCATCTGGTTTGCAATGTGTTGAAAAAAGGTTTGTTCCAGAAAATTGATATTGTTGATCATCACAACAGCAGCCTGCAATTAAGCGATGTGGAAAATATTCTGCAACGCACGGATGGCAGTCTGAATAATCTCTATTTCTGGGGCAACTATCCGCGCACCGATGCCTTGTTGAATGAACTTGATTATCCGGTGGCGACGCTGGCCTTCCCGGATTTTTTGTTGACTCAGCCGCCGACCCGGCAAGCGCCTTTTTTAATGCCTTTGCTGGGGGTGGCGCGAGATTACTTTAATCAGAATTTGCAATACGGGCGAATTCCTTATGTGATGGGAATGGCGCCGCCGCTGGCCTGGTTTAAGCAGCGATCGACCCAGGTCGGCATGGTCGTGGTCGGCATTTTTGCCGCGTTATTGCTGACTGATGTGTATTTACAGCAGCAGATCGGGGATTTATCGGCGAAGATTGTCAAAATTAACGACGAAACACGGGTGCGCAGTAAACAAGCGAAACAAAGAAAACGCGACAATAAGCGTTACCGGGTATTGGATGATCAATTGATGACGCTGGAACAACAGTTGACCGCCCTGCAAGCCAAAAAACAGGCTATTGAAGGTAATTTAATCAACCGCCAAAAATTTATTCAGCAATTTCTGCCGATGCTGGTGGCCGGTATGGATGAGCATGTGATGCTGGATTCGGTGATTGAAGAAAGCTGGTATCGTTTTCAGGTTTCCGGGTTGGCGGCCAATCAGGCGGCTATCGACCGCTTCCAGCAGAACCTCAGCCGCTTTTTGCCGGAACACGGCATGAAGCTGGGCAATACCCCGAGTAATTTGATTAAACAGGGCGAACAGGCGGGCGCATATCGGTTTCTGCTGGAATTAGTGGCGGATAAGACGGCGGCGAAAAAACCATGAAACAGTTACAAACTCGCGAAAAGTGGTTATTAGGTATTTTGGCGTTGGTGATTTTGATTGCCGCTTATGTGCTGTTGCGCATTCATCCGGCTCGGATGCAATTGGCGGAATTGGAGAAACAGCAGAAATCGGCGCAGAAAAAACTGAGCAAAGCGCGATCCGGCGAGAATTTGTTGGGTTCGGTGAAGGCGATGGAGAAAAAAGTCGATGGGCTTAAACAAAAGATTGCCGTGGAAAGCCAGACCATGATGGGGTATCAACAAGAGTTTGTCGATTTGCAGCAGCAGGATAAACAAACCGATTTAAAGGCCGAAGTCACCCGCTTGATTGAACGACAAGGCTTGGTGTTACTGGAGATGGGCGAGGAGAGCCAGTCGTTTAATAATCTGGTGGAAGCGACGGGCGCTCATAACAGCGCCGATATTACCCGGCCGATGATCAAACTGATTTTAAAGGGCGGTTTCAGGCAATTGTATCAATTGATCGCTACTCTGGAGAATCTGGACTATACGGTGGTGATTACCCGTTTGTCGATCATGGCGGAAAAACGTTCGCCGACCGACCGTCAATCGCAATTGATGATTGATTTATCTTTGGCTTTATAACGATAGCGCAATGGAAACACAGGAAGACGTTTTAGAATTATTGGATAGCTTGCTGCAACATGCGGTGTACCGCGATGCTTCGGATATACACTTATCGGCCTATTGTTATCCGATTTACCGGATTCAGGGCGATTTGCAGGAAGCGCGGGAATTTTCGTTTTTATCGCCGGAAAGTCTAATCAATATGCGCGATAGCTTATTAGCGTATAAGGAAATGAGTGATCCCGGCGGATTGCAAGCCATTGATCTGGCCTATACCAGTTCCAAAAATCAGCGTTACCGGATTAATATTTATTCCGAGCGCGGTTCGGTGTGTTTTGCGATACGCTGGCTGAAAGGACAATTCAGCAGCTTTGATGAATTAAACCTGCCGGAGCAGATTGAGCAACTGGCGCATTTGAATACCGGTCTGGTATTGCTCACCGGGGCGACGGGCAGTGGTAAATCGACCACGCTGGCGGCTTTGTTGAATCATATCAACAGCGAGCGCAAATGCCATATCCTGACCATTGAAGACCCGATTGAATTTGTCCACCAAAATCAGCAAAGCATCGTTCATCAGCGCGAATTGCATAGCGATGTGGAAGGCTTTGCCGAAGCCGTGCGCGACGCCATGCGGGAAGATCCGGATGTGATTCTGGTCGGCGAAATGCGCGATAAGGAAACCATACGCGCGGCGTTAACGGCGGCGGAAACCGGTCATCTGGTGTTTTCCACCTTGCATACCAATGATGCGGTGGGAGTGATAGACCGAATTATCGGCTTATTCAGCGCCGATGAGCAAGTCAGCATACGCCAGCAATTGGCGATTGTATTGCGGGCGGTGGTGACCCAAACCTTGGTGTTGAACAGCGAGGGCGATCAGCGATTGCCGGTGAATGAAATTTTGATGGTTAATCCGGCGGTGGCGCATTTGATTCGCGAGCATCGGCCTGAACAAATCCGCTCAACAATGGAAACCGGTAGAGCCTTGGGTAATCAGACTTTTGATTATGCGCTGGCGCTCAGGGTGCATCAGGGTGAGGTGGCGGAACAGCGAGCCTTGGGTCTGGCGCATTCCAAAAAAGCCTTTAGCGACGCCTTGATCACCTTAAACAAAAGCGTCTTGTTGAGGAAGCGATAGCATGTCGGCGATACGCGATCATATTTTACTGGAGACGGCGGTGCAGCAAGCTCTGTTGAGCGCCGAGCAGCTGAATAAAATGCGTAAACGGGCGCAAACCGAACAAATCAATTTGCTGTTGCTGGCTTGTTTTGAATTACGCATTACGCCTTCGGTATTGTATCGTCATTATGCCGACTTAAAAGGTTATCGTTTTGTGGAGGGCGCTTTACAGCCGGATTTACAGGGATTGCGCAAGCTCGGTCTGGAACGCGCTTTGCAATACCATATCCTGCCGATTCTATGCGCTGATCAACAAAACAGCCTGCTGATTTTGTGCGCCAACCCGGAAGAGCGCAGCGTGCGGCAGATGGCCGCGCGGATGAGCAATGAACCCTTACTGGCGCTGGCCGAGCCGGAAAATATTCTGCAAACCTTACATAAATATGCGCCGGTGGTGCGGCCTTATGAGATGGAGGATTTGCAGGCGCCGCTATTCGATCCGGTTAAAACGGTCGCGGATTTGATGAATCATGCTTATTTGGCGCGAGCCTCGGATTTGCATATTGAACCGGAAGCAGACGGGGTTGGGGTGCGCTTTCGGATTGACGGCCGCTTGCAGAGCGATGGACGCTTGTTTAATCATGATCAGGGGGCGGCGCTGGTCAGTCGGGTGAAGGTGATGGCGGAGCTGGATATTGCCGAAAACCGCATTCCCCAGGACGGCGGCATGAGCCATCAAACGCCGGTTGATGTAGCCATTGATATGCGGGTGGCGACCTTGCCGACCCAGTATGGCGAAAGAGTGACAATTCGCTTATTGGGCGGCGATAAGCAGTTATTGGATTTGGCTAAAATCGGCATGTCGCCGGAGCATTTGGCGGCTTTTCGCAACACTATTGCCGAGCCGCACGGCATTGTGTTGATTACCGGGCCGACCGGCAGCGGCAAATCGACGACCTTGTACGCCGCCTTGAATGAAAGAGTCAGTCCCGAATTGAATATCCTGACCGCGGAAGACCCAGTGGAAATGCGTTTGCCGGGAGTCTCGCAATTGCAGGTTAACAGCAAGACCGGTTTTGCCGACGCCTTGCGCAGTTTTTTACGACATGACCCGGATGTGATTATGGTCGGTGAAATCCGCGACCGCGAAACCGCTGAAATCGCCATGAAAGCATCGCTCACCGGTCATTTGGTGTTTTCCACTCTGCATACCAATTCGGCTTTTGAAACCATTCCCCGTTTGGTTGACATTGGTATTGAACCTTATCTGGCGGCTTCCACCTTACGCTGCGTGATTGCGCAAAGATTGGTGCGCCGCTTGTGCGAACATTGCCGGCAGCCTTTGTCGTTGAGCAAGGCGCAGGCGGAACAATTGGCTTGCGCGGAAACCGAAGTCATGTATCAAGCAAGCGGTTGTGCGCGTTGTCAGGACAGAGGTTATCGCGGTCGCATCGCCTTGTTTGAAATTCTGTGGTTGGATGAGGAGATGGCGGAAGCGGTGGCTAACCGCAAGTCAATCGGTGAATTAAAGCAATCGGCGGGTCGCTTTACCAGTCTGGCCGAAGATGGGCGCGATAAATTATGGCAGGGCCTGACCTCATTAGCGGAGTTGCAGCGGCTGGGTTTATGGGGGCATTTAGAATGATTGATACGGTGATGGGCACAAGCTGTTATTGCTGTTTCCCAAGCTCCGGATTGGGAAACCTAAGCGGGGGACTCTTGCTTACCGAGTTTTACTGTTTCCCAAGCTCCAGCTTGGGAAACCTAAGTGGGAAGCTCTTGCTTCCCGAATTGCTTACAGGAAGCAGGAGCTTCCTTTTAAGTTTCCCAAACTGGAGTTTGGGAAACAGCATGAGCTGGAGTTTGGGAAACAGCATGGGCTGGAGTCCGAGAAACAACACGAACTGGAGCCTGCTCTATGCTGTTTAATTATCAAGCCATCGATGCGCAAGGCGTAGAAAGCGGCGGACAAAAACAGGCCGATAATCAGGATATGCTGGTGCTGGCCTTACGCGAGCAGGGCTTATACCCGATCAGCATCAGCGTTGTCGCCGATCAGGAAGAGACTCTGGCTGATGATGATATACGCTTGCAATTGCAGCGTTTTCAACGCTTCGGCGTCGGCATGAAGATCTTTATTTTCCGTCAGTTGGCCTTGTTGCTGGAATCCGGCATTACCTTGAGCGAGGCGCTGGATCTGGTTGCCGGTATGCAGGTCGGGCGGGTGCGGCGTTTGTTGAAGAGTTTGAATGAGGATGTGCAGTCGGGTTTTTCTTTTTCGCAAGCCTTGGGCAAGCATGAAGCCTTGTTCGGTAAAATGGCCGTGCAGATGGTGTTAAGCGCCGAAGCCAGCGGCGAATTAGCGGAGTCTCTAACACGCATAGCCGAGCATATGGAGCGCCGCGCTGAATTAAGCAGTCAGGTGATTAATACGCTGATCTATCCCTTAATAACCTTATTGATGGCAATCGCTGTGTTTTTCTTTTTGGTGACCGGGGTGGCGCCAAAGTTCGCTGAATTTTTCGCCAAAACAGGCCGACAGCCGCCCAAGGAAATGCAGAATATGATTGCAGTGGCGGATTTTGTGCAGACGAATGGCTTGTTGATTGCCATTGTTTTGTTTTTGCTGTTTGTCTGGATCACGATGATTTATCGTAGCGAGCGCGGACGTTTGGCGATTGATACTTTGTTGTTGAAGATACCGCTGATAGGAGGCATTTTAGTCACCGGCGGCATGGCGCAATACAGTTGGAGCCTGGGTTCATTGTTGCGCAGCGGTTTGCCGATGGTGGAAACCTTGCATATCAGCGCTGACCTGATCGCTAACAAAGCGTTGTCGAACAGCATCATGCAGGTTGCCGAGCAGGTGTTGCAAGGGCAGTCATTAAGACGCAGTATTCAGCAGCCGCATATTCCCCGGCTGGTGCAGCATATGACCCTGGTGGGCGAACGTTCCGGGGGGCTAGTGGACATTATGTTTAAGTCGGCAAGCTATTATGAAAATGAGTTGCAGCGCAAGGCCAAGGCTATCGGCTCTATGGTGGAGCCAGTTTCCATTTTGCTGATCGGCGGGTTGGTCGGGTTTATCTATTTTGGTTTTTTTAAGGCGGTATTTGCCGTCTCGGCGGTATAAAACAATGATGAAAACAGCGAGTTGGCTATTAATCAGCGGATTGTTCATGCATGGCGGCTTGGCGTTGGCGGCTGATCCCTGGGTGGAAAAGCAACGGCAGATTCAGAATACCTTATTTGACCGTTTCACTCAGTTGGATAAGCGGCTGAATCAGGCCGAAAAACAGTCCGGCAAGTCTCAGGCCGCTGCGGATATGCCGGTTTATCAGCCGGTGGAAATAATAGACCCGGCATTTGTTAACGGCGAGCGCGATCCTTTTATGATGCCGCTGGCCTTGAAGCAACAAATGCAGAGATTGCAACAGCAGAGTTCAGTGGATCGTAGCCAATTATATGCATTTTCCCGCATTAATGCGCAGCAGATGCCGAAAATTCGCTTGAAAGGGGTGATGCACAAACCCGGCAAGCGTTCGCCTTTGGCGGTGATCGAAATGAATGATGAAACCTTTATGGTGAGAGAGTCGGATGAAGTCGGTTTTAATATCGCTGATCCATCTCAGGTGATTAAAATCAAGAAAATTGACCGACTCAGTTTGTTGGTTGAAGTCGGCACTCTGGGCGAATTGCTCATTATCAGGTAGAAGATGAAAAAAACAGCGCTTATTGTGTTAATCGGCATTTATGCAGGGTTGGGGGTATCGCCTGGTTTGGCGCGGGGATTCAGAATTGCCGAGCTGGAGTTTAAACAGGCGCGGGTGATTGATGTAATCCGAGTGTTGGCGGAAGATGCCGGGACGAATATCATCGCCACCCCGGAAGCGGGCGACAAAGAAGTGACCCTGTTTTTAAAGAATGTCAATTTGGAGCAGGCTTTAAAAGCGATCTGCCGGATCAGTGATTTATGGTATCGCCACAGCGACGGCGCATACCGCTTAATGACCAAAGAGCAATACGGTAAAGAGCTGGTGGTGGGTGAAGATGATGCGATTCGGGTGTTTCAATTGCATAATCCGAATGTGACGGCGGTGGCTTCAGCGATTGAAGATTTATTTGATAACCGGGTGGAAGTGTCATACGGCGAACAGATTGGACAAAACAATGGTAGTCGGTCTGGCGGCAATAACAACGGTAATCGAAATAACAATAATCGCATTGGCGGTCGCGGCAATCGCAGTAACAACCGCAACAACAATAATCGTAGCGGCGGTGGCGGCGGTAGCGGTCGCAGTCGTTTGAGCGAACGCAATGCCTTGCCCGATGAGCTGACGGTAGAGCAATTGGCGGCTTTGGCTCAGGGCGGAGGCCAGGTGACGCCCGATCAGTTGTCGGCGGTTTCCGGGATTAACAAAATGATTTATGTCACCGTCAATATCGAGCATAACTTATTGATAGTGAAAACCAGCGATAACCGGGTATTGAATTCAATCGCCGAACTGGTTAAACAATTGGACAGGCCGCAGACCCAAGTGATGCTGGAAATGAAAATTGTCGATATTAAAGTCGGCGAGGATTTTTCATCCTTGTTTGATTTTGAATTGACGAATACCGGCGCTACCGGCGACAGCATTAACCCGATTATTTTAGGCGGCGGCGCATTTACCGGCGGCGGCAGTTTGGTCTATGAATATATCAGTAAACATATTAAAGCCAACATTGAGTTTTTGGAACAAAATAACCGATTGAATGTGGTCTCCAACCCGATGGTGGTTGCTTCCAATCATCGTCCGGCCACTTTATTTGTCGGTGAAGAACGAGTGATGGTGAGGGGCTATTCCATTGATACTGTCGATACCTTGAATAATACCCGAACCATTACTACGCCGGAAACCGAGATCGAGGAAATCGGCACCACCCTGGAAATTACCCCGCATATTAACCATGATGGCAGCGTGCATATTATTTTCCGGCAGGAGAATGCTACCTTGAATGAGTCTGGCGCATTTATTCCGGTGACTAATAGCATTGGCGGCGTGGTGAACCTGCCGGTGGACACTATCACGACTGCGCGCTTGGAAGGCGAAGTGTTCGCCAAGCATGGCTATACGGTGGCGGTCGGCGGTTTGATACGGGAAAGTTTTTCCCGCAGTCGTCGTAAAGCGCCCTATCTGGCCGATATTCCGGTGTTGGGAACCATGTTCCGTTCCACCATTGATGAAGATAGTCAATCGGAAATGGTGTTGCTGATTACTCCGTATATATTGAATGAAGGCGATCAGAATGAATCCTATGACCCGGCCGGTCGATTTAATAAATATGCGCCGGGCTTGGCTTTTCAATCTAAGAAACTGCCGGAAAAAGACAAGTCCGACCCAATGCCGCCGGTTTGCGGTGAATACTGCTCGCCAAAATATTTAAAGGAGTCGGATCTGTGAACAGAATAATATTATCGGCTTTGATGTTGCTTAACGGCTGCGCTCATATCGGCCATGATTCTGACGCGGTGATAGCCGCAGAAAATTGTTACGCCTATCGCTACGGCGATAAAATCCGCAAAATCAATTTTCCCAAAGCTTTTGACTGGTGTCATCGTTCCGCCAATCTGGGTAACGCCGACAGCCAGACCTTACTGGCTGAAATTTATTATTTGGGTTTGGGCGGCGAGGTGGATGCCGACTATGCGACAAGCTGGTTTGAAAAGGCGGCCAAACAAGGCCATGCTCACGCTCAATATATGTTGTATCGTATTTACGGGAAAACAAATGATCCTGTATTACAGGAACGCGCCGGGTATTGGTTGAAGCAAGCAAGGTATAGCGGTTATGCGGCGGCGCTGGAATCCGGACAATGATGCGCAATCTATACCGACTATGGAAAAAAGTAGGTCGGGCTTCAGCCCGACAAACATGTTGAATGGGATGGATGCGCACTCAACAAGCGGGGGCGCATGAGTGTGAACAATGAAAACTGACAAGCATATTAACGCCTAATTGACGCCAAAAACATAATCCAGATTAAATTCAATTTCAGTAAAGGGTTCTATGCGAAACTTGCCGGTTGTTTCGAGGGTTTCAATCACCGAGTATTTGCCGTTAATGAGTTGGTAAGCGATTAACACGCGGTCTTCAGGCCAGATCAGCCAGTAATAGGGAACGGCATATTTTTGCAGTAAAATAAAATTGTGGCAGGTATCTTTTTTTTCATGCCCAGGGGAGACTATTTCGCAAACCCAATCCGGTATGACGCTAACAACGCCGCTGGGACGCTCAGTAATCCGCTGTTTGCGCCAGCCGGCGATGTCGTGGGTTGGGCATTGATGCTCATTGTAGCGGACGCTGATTTCGGTGGCTATCCACCAGCCTTCCGGGCCGTTTTTGCGTCGGTAAAAACGTAATTCCCCGGCAATTTCATTTTGCGCTTCGCCATGTTCGTAACGCGCCATCGGACGTTTAATGATTTCACCATTGATTAATTCCACACGCTCATTTGTGCGCCAACTGATTTCCAAGTCATCAATGGTTTTAAATTTTTGAATTTCCATCACTTTATTATAATAGAGTCTCAACCAATTCATCTTAGCTCACTATGAAAAAAAGCTCCAGCTTGCGCGTTCAAATCAGTTACCGTATTTTTCTATATTCCGTTTTTATCTTGATGTTAGGCGGCGCAGTGGCAATCTGGCAAGCGCGTAACGCTGTTCAAGATGAGGTGGAATCCTCTATCAATCTGGCTCTGCAATTGGTTAAGCTGGGGTTTTCTACAGCGCCTAATATCAATATGAATGAAACCGGTTGGCTGTATCGTTTGAGCGGTTTGAATCAAACTCGACATTTGAATATTCAAATCAAGGACTCCAGCGGCCGCATGACCGACATCACCGAAAAGACGCCGGAAGGGGCATTGGTTGATATGCCTCCGCAATGGTTTATTGATTTGGTCAGCGGCGTATACCCAAAAGCCGAGTATCCGATACAAACCGCTGATAAAAAACCGTTAACGCTGATCATTCAAGCCAATCCGCTGGATGAAATTATCGAAATCTGGCAGGAGACGGTTAATTTTTTTGTGACGATCTGCGCCCTGCTAGTGTTGACTTTTTTGGCCGTGCATCTGGTGTTTAATAAAACCCTGAACACCATAGGCATCATTATTGAGAATCTGAAATTAATTGAAACCGGGGAGTATCGGCAAAAGCTGCCTGAATTCGACACCCAGGAATATGATCATATTGCCCGCGCAATCAATCATATGACCGAGGTGTTGGAGCTGACCCGCAGGCAAAATCAAGCTTTAACCCAACACTCACTGCAAATTCAAGAGGAAGAACGGCAGCGGCTATCCCAGGAATTACATGATGAATTAGGTCAATCGTTAACCGCCGTAAAAGTCATGGCGGCGACCGCGAGGCATCAGCAAGCGGATATTCCGCCGATCATGGCATCGATCACCGAAATCTGCGATCATTTGATGGCGGTGGTGCGCTCGATGATGCAGCAATTGCATCCGTTAATCCTGACCGAACTGGGTTTAAAAGCCACCATTGCCGAACTGACTCGGCATTGGCGAGAGCGCAACCCGGCGTTGACGATAAATCTGCAATGCGACGATCAAGTTGATCATCTGGATCAACATATCACCATTCAGTTATTCCGGGTGATTCAGGAATGTTTAACCAATATTAATCGTCATGCCGATGCGACTGAGGTAAATATCGAGGTCGTAATAGCAGGCGATAGATTACAGATGCATATACAGGATAATGGTCAGGGCTGTGAGCTGGATGAATGTTCCACCGGTTTCGGTTTGTTGGGAATGCGGGAGCGCATCAAGTCTTTGGATGGCCGGTTTAAAGTTGTATCGAAGCCCGGCGAAGGAATGAGCATTCAGGCTAATATGCCTGTCGATAGTGTGTAGGGTGCGCTCAACCCCAACAACCCCAAAAAACCTCCTGTTGTTGGGGTTCGAAGCTCAGCTATTTTTGTCTTTAATCACTTCTCTGGCTTGTTGATCAGCATGATAGGAAGAGCGCACTAACGGCGCGCTGGCGACTTGCTCAAACCCCAGTTGCCTGGCGATGTCGTGATAGCGATTAAATTGTTCAGGGGGAATATATTCTTTCACCGCCAGATGATCTTTACTGGGCTGCAAATATTGACCCAGGGTTAACATTGTACAACCGTGTTCAATAACATCTTTCAAAACGGCAATGACCTCTTGCTCGGTTTCCCCCAGCCCTAACATGATGCCGGTTTTGGTCGGAATCTCCGGCATTTGCGCTTTAAATTGTTTCAACAATTGCAAGGATTCCAGATAATTCGCGCCGGGTCTGGCTTCCCGATAAAGTCGGGGAACTGTTTCCAGATTATGATTAAACACATCACAAGGTTGTTGCTGGAGTTTTTCAATCGCAAGCGTCTGTCTTCCGCGAAAATCAGGCACTAAAATTTCCACTTTAGTATTCGGTGTTGATTGCCTGATTTGGGCGATGCAAGCGGCAAAATGTCCAGCCCCGCCATCGCGTAAATCATCGCGATCAACCGATGTGATCACCACATATTTCAGGGCCATATCAGCGATTGTTTGCGCTAAATGAATCGGCTCCTGCTCATCCAAAGGTTGCGGTTTGCCGTGGGCGACATCGCAAAATGGGCAGCGGCGGGTGCATAAATCGCCCATGATCATAAAGGTGGCGGTGCCGTGGCTGAAGCATTCGCCCAAATTGGGGCAGGCGGCTTCTTCACATACTGTGTGTAAGCTGTTTTCCCGTAACGATTTTTTGATTTGGTTGACTTTATCGTTATTGGGTATTTTGATTCGGATCCAGTCCGGTTTACGCAATAAGGCTTCCGGCTTTTCGACTTTCACCGGTATCCGCGATAATTTATCGGCATTGCGTTGGTGAGTGTCCGGGGTAGAGCGAGAGGGAGATTCCACTTTCATCGGTAACAATTTTTTATAATGTGATGGAGTACCGGAACAGCCAGTTCATACGTTTCAATATGTATCTGCTGGTCGGCAAGCTGGGTGACTTCTAGTCCTGCATAGCCGCAAGGGTTAATTTGCTGAAACGGAGCGAGGTCCATGTTATTGTTCAAACTCAGGCCGTGATAGCAACAACCGTTTTTAATGCGCAAGCCGACCGAGCCGATTTTTTTCCGTTCCAGGTATACGCCCGGCGCATCTTTACGCGCTTCAATTTTTAATCCATATTGCGCCAAAGCGCTGATCATGGCGTTTTCCAAGCAACTAATCAGTTGTCGAGGCCCTTTATTCAAGCGTTTAATATTCAATAAAATATACAGCACTAACTGGCCGGGACCGTGATAAGTAACCTGGCCGCCGCGATCAGTTTCTACAACCGGGATATTGCCGGGGTTGAGTATATGTTCCTGTTTGCCGTTTAAGCCTAAGGTAAATACCGGCGGATGTTCAACAATCCAGAACCGGTCAATCTCATCAGCTTGTCTTTGTTCGGTGAACTGCTGCATCCGCCGCCACACCGATTGATAATCTTGTCGACCCAGCTTATCGATACGATAATCCATTAATCCAATTTTTTCGATGCGCTGAATGCGCCGCGAATATCGCCGGTTTTGAATCCTTTTGCCTGATCGGCGGGATAGTGCGCGGCTAATTTTTCAGCAACAGGTTCGGCGATGTTGTCGCCATGACATTTTAAACAAAGCTCGCCCGTTGGAATGGCCTGCATATAGCGATAATAACGTTGACCGTCTTTTTCAATGATGTGTTCATGCTGTAGATCGGCGATAGCAACGCCCTGTTGCTTGCGCTTTTCAAATTGCGCTAGAACAGTCGTTTCCCAGGCGGTCGGCATATTAAGCGGGTTTCGCACTTTTAAGGAAGTTCTGCCGATTTGCCATTCATCATCCGCATTACGGAGCTGCTGGACTTTAAGCTGACAGTTGCCAATAGCCGCCGTCGGTCCGTCATTTTTTAGGCTTTGTTGTAATTCCGATTTCAATTGCTTGCCATAAGCTTTAATCAATTGCTGAGCCTGTGTTTTCAATGTTTGTTGAGGTTCCGCCCAACTGGCGGCGGCAAACAAAATGGCGGGAATAGCGACATAGTTTATTTTATTCATTCCCTCACCCTTACAAGGCCATTAGGACATGCGGCGAGTCAGTCAGGCTTTGATAAATTGCATCAAGCTGCGCTCGGCTCACCGCTTCAATAACCACCGTGACCGATAAATATTTACCGCCTTTACTCTGTTTACTGGTTACCGCGCCTTCATGTAAGTCATCAACATGTGCGCGAATCAATTCAACGACAATTTGATCAAATTCCGGCATATTTTTGCCCATCGCCTTAATTGGAAATTGGCAAGGGAATTCCAATAATGTTTCTTCACTCATCTCGAACTACCGCTTATCGTTTCAGCAACAACATGGCTTCATCATATAATCTTTGCAACACCCCGCCTTTGCCGATTGCGCTCTTCGCAATCAAGGGTTTGCTAATCATCACATCACCGGCCAGACTGACATTTAAGGTGCCGACTTGCTGACCTGCCGAGACCGGCGCGACAATTTTGGCATCGACGCGGGTTTCAGCCTTTAAATCTTTGAAATGACGCCTTGGAACTGTCACATAGAGATCTTCCGATATTCCGACCGATAATTGTTTTTTATCGCCTTTCCAAACCCGGGTTTCCAATAAGCCTTCTTTGGCGGAATAGAGTTTGTGGGTTTCGAAAAACCGGAAACCATAATTCAATAAGGATTGCGATTCATTGGCGCGGGCGTTTTCGCTGGCGGTGCCCATGACGACTGAAATTAAACGCATATCATTGCGTAACGCAGAAGCCACCAGACAATATCCGGCTGCTTCGGTATGACCGGTTTTAACGCCGTCGACAGAATCGTCGCGTCTAAGCAAGCGATTGCGATTTTGTTGCTTAATCCCGTTAAAGGTCATTTCTCTTTGCGCATACCATTGATAATATTCAGGGAACTCATTAATCATGGCGCGGGTTAAAATCGCCAGGTCTCGCGCCGTGGTGTAATGATCATCCATCGGTAAGCCGGTGCTGTTGCGAAAATGAGTATTGCTCATGCCTAAGCGTTGCGCATGTTGATTCATTAACGAGGCAAAGGTGGACTCATCCCCGGCCACATGTTCGGCCAAGGCGACGCTGGCGTCATTGCCGGATTGAATAATCACCCCTTTTAACAACGCTTCAATCGAAACCTGTTTATTAACTTCAATAAACATTCGGCTGCCCGGCGTTTGCCAGGCCTTTTTGCTGACCGTCGCTTTTTCATCCAACGTTAAATGACCGTTTTGCAGTTCTCTGCAAACCACGTATACGGTCATAATTTTTGTCAAACTGGCCGGCGGCAGTTTTTTATCGGAATTTCTTTCCGCCAGGATTCGGCCGCTTTGATGATCGCTCAAATAAAAGCTGCTGGCCGCGACAGTCGGCGCAGGCGGAATCAGAACCTTGCTGGTTTGAGCTTCAGCGAATAAACAAAAAAGTAGTGTAAACCAAGCAAAATGTTTTAAATAAAAGTATTTCATAAATAAGAAAAATGAATATTTAGAGATAATTGTTCCCCATACGATCATTATACTATTTTATTTAATTCACCCCGCCGAATATTCGCTTGAATTTTTTTGGGTTAAGTGTTTGGGTAGGACTTAATATTTCTGCCAGAGAATTAAATGTTGTAGTTATAATTGGTGTGATATTGATGGTTATCGCTTTTTTATGCTGGTTGGCCTGGAAAGGTGTGAATGCTTAAGGAAGAAAAACATCGGAAAGCCGTATGCGGGGAAACCGCGTGTCCGGTTTGATGAGGGGAGGCAGTGCAATTATGGTTTTTTTATTAATGAATAATACAGTCTTCTACTCTAATTGCCTTGCTAACCAAACAATAACATCAATTCTCTGACCCCTTTGATTTTCCTTTGATTAGTTGACCTACCTTGCCAGAGCGGGACTCTCACCCGCTGGAATTATCGACTTTGCTCGGCC